>JACMIX010000033.1 GCA_014380935.1 Gloeobacterales cyanobacterium ES-bin-141
GAGATCGCTCGTGTCTTTGACGAATATTTCAACCCAAACACATCGCGCCACGTCGAGCCGCCGACGCCCAAGACGGACCTACGAGGTGGACAGTTCACGAACTTTAACCTTGAGAAGCACCCGGAACTGGCAGTGGCGAGTGTGCGCCGCCAGCTGGTGCGCTCGCCCTACGAATTCCGGCACAAATACATCTATGGCGACGAGACGTACAGGGCGTTCTTGAGCCTGACCGAGCTTCCAGAGGATGCCATCTCCGGCTTTTCGCCGCTCTTCAATCTGGAACGCGATCTGATCGTCTCGCAATACTGGTGGTGCATTGGAAAGCGCAAAATCGGCGCTGAGCTGGAACGCTCCCAGGCGTGGATTAAGGAGTTGGTCGAAGGGTTTGGCAAGAGCCCGGCAAACTCCGGGTTGATGAAGAACTTCGAGGGGGTCCAGGAACTGCGCGAGGAACTAGGCACCGAGCAAAACGTGATCAAGTACGCGATGCGGGTGTGCGTCCAGTCGGACACACTCGAAGACCTTGAAGAGGCCGTGAGGGACGTCCAGTCAACGGGCGACTCGATCGCGGGCGCTGTTTTCTATCGGGAATGCATGCCCGAGCGGCTCAAGAAGTGCTTCATCGAATGTGCTCCGGCGGTGCCACAGCAACTGGTCCGCTACAAGTTCGGTCGGGGGCACATCCTCAGTACGCGTAGCGCTTGCTGGTTCCTGCCGCGCTACGGCATACCGGTGAGCGACCCATATTCGGATAAGGTGCCCTTCACCCTGGCCTTTACACCGGACGGAAACCTGGTGCGCAAGGCCGATTGGGGTTTTACGACTGGTGCCCTGGAGGTGATTTTCGGACCGCCGGGTACTGGAAAGTCGGTCAACTTGAAGCTCAAGATCCAGCAGGATCTCTGTCAGTCTGGCGTCTATGTTTGGACACTCGACTACAACAACGCTGAGACCAGCTACGATTTCCAGGCGATCTTCAACGGCGGTCGCAACATCCGCTTTTCAGATAAAAACCCCGTCTGTTTGCGGACCTTCGACATCCTCGGGAAGAAGGCGAGCATCAACGAAGCCAAGCAAATCGTCAATCAAATCTGGTATGACATCCATCAGGGTTTACAGCCGTTGCCTGGAGACATCAAGACTATTCTGCGCAAGGCGGTCTACGACGCTTTCAAGCGTGATGCGCGACCAGGATACGAAGAACTAATCGATTCGCTGATTGAAGAACAGCAAAAAAACAGCTACTACGCCGAGCGGATCGCGGGGTGGGTGCTCTCGCTTCAATCCTTCTGCTCAGGAGAATATCTTACAAAACTCACAGGCAGTTCTGACCCCGTGCCAGACGGGGAGTACTACGCATTTTACGGGCGCAAAGACGGGTTGGGCGTGCGGGATTTCCTTGACTTCCGAATGATCTGCTGGAATCTGGCGGATCTGACCGAGGACTACCTCCGCGAAAAAACGGCCATGCTCATCCAGAAGTTCAGCCGGGCGTTCGCGTTCTTGTTGAGGCAGAAGTCTAAAGAAACGGGCCGGGAGCATTACCTGAACTTCATGGTCGACGAAGGCTGGAAGCCACTGGTCATGGACGGGGGTGAATTCTTGAACGAGGTAGCCCGCAAGCACAGGCACTGGAAGCTAAGGCTCAGGTTCGCATCCCAGTACATCTCGGACCTTGAGTCCGATGAGGGCAAGGTGTTGGCTAAGTCCGCCAACCACTGGCTTGTAGTTGGCGCGAACGGCCAGGGAACCGAGGAGAAAGATGCCCTCGGTTTCACAGAAACCGAGGCAAAGACTTGCACAGAACTTGCGAACAAGCCTGGGGTGTGGGGTGAATTCGTCTACCGACGCAAAAAAAAGGACGGCACTGTTGAGAGTCACCGACTGGTAAACGCGGTGCCCCACCACCACGACGGACGGCGGTACTACTCCTGGTGGCCGCTCGTGGCCGGCGACACGGACAACTGCGGGTTGAGGGAGCAGTTGCTGCAGGTGGTGGGGGCAGAAAGCACCGAGATGGCGACCCGAGAGCAGTGCGAGATCGTCTTCGACGTGATGGGAGCGGTTTGGCCCACCGGACTGCAAATGGTAGGCAGCTACGAGAAGGAGAAATACACGAAGGAGGAGGGATGGCCGATTGCTATGAAGATTATTGAAGCGCACAAACAGCACAAGGCAGTCCAGGAAGAGATGCAGTCGTTTTCACGAAAGGAGGGAAGGCGATGAAAAGTAAAAGCAAAAAACCTGTAAAAAACACTACCAAGAGTCGCTGGAAGTTGTCGTGGAAGACGGTTGGGTCAGTGGTAGGAGGAGGCGTAGCGGCGTCTGTACTCTACACACAGTGGGCAGCAGCGCAGCTAGTTCCGCCGAGTGGCAGTGGCGCACCTATCCCTATCGGCATCTCTGTCTACTACTGCTACAACCCCGCTACAGGGACGACCAGTCAATGCTCGGGCAATCCCGATAACGGCTATGACAACTCAGGCAACTACTTCGTTGGCGACCCGCAAAACTACGACTACAACAGCGATCCAGGTTCTTACCCAAATCAGACCTTCGGGGACGAATACGTTCCCCAGCGCCAACAGTATCTCTTGAAGAACGCAATCTACCAGGGGCAGAACAACCAGACTGCTGCGGCCGACAACTTCAACACGACGATCCCTGCTCTGCTTGAGCAGGGCGCGCAGAACATTGCCGCAGCTTGTGAAAATGGGGCGTTCCCAGCCTACGATACGGCCTCCCAGACATTCGCAGATGCTTCGGCTGCTTACCAGAACGCGGCTGATGCCTACTCAGACGCTTCGGCAGAATACCAGACGGCAAGGGGCTCGTTTAACGTGGCAGCCTATACGCCGTATATATACGATCAGCTACAAGGGATGAACCTGGCCACCGGCGATTACACATTCGCTACCAGCAAGTTGGCCGACGCCGAGCGGGAAATGGCCTTGGCCCAACAGCAGTTGGCCGAAGCACAAAAACTGTACACCGACGCTGCGAAGGCAGGCCTGCAATGTCAAGCGATGCTTTCGGTCACTAACACTAACTTCGCTTACAACACAGCACAGACCAACTCTTACCTGCTTTACGCAATGAGCCAGCAACAGGAACAGAGCGCGGCCCAAAAGCAGGTTGATAATACGAAGCTGGCGCAGGAAGTGCGGACTACTTACGGACTGCAGCAAGCGAACGCTATGGCCCTGCAGGGGTTGGTCCCGACAACCGGCGGGGCGCTGCCGGTCTCGCCAAGACCTGATCGGTATTAAGGAGGTCAGGGTGCGGGAAATTAGGAATTCGAAGTTGAAGCTATGGGCTTCAGTCACAGTAGCGCTCCTGACGGCTACCGCGTCCCCGGCGCATGCGGCTACTGATTTTGCCTACGACGGCAGTTCGATTGCTTCAGTTGCCCTACTGGGCCTCCTGGTTGGATTCGCTTTTTGTGTGGTTCTTGCCATTACACGTATCGCGCTTGGGGACAACAAAATCATGCGCGCTGCCCTTGCAGTAGGAACTATCGGACTAACCTGGGTTGCTTACAAATCTGCTGCCGAATTTCCAACCGTCAATGCGCGCAGTGTGTCTAGATATATGACGCCAGTGGTGGCGGTCGGCCTGAGTGCGGACACGCTCGATCAATTGGGAGGTGGGCAATGAAATTCTCATTGCCCCCAATACTAATCGGGTTGTATCTGATGTTAGGCGCGGTATTTGGGGCACTGCCAGTGGCGGCCCAATACCCACAACTTCCGCCGCCGAGCGCACTGCCGCCACCGCCGCCAATTAGGTCATTGCCGACGCTACCCCCACCACCGCCGCAGGTATTGCCTCCCTACTCACCCGGCGGTGCGGGCGGGCAGTACCCACAACTACCAGTCCTGCCACCACCGGGGGGGAGCACCGTTCCGGCGATGCCTGCGTCTCCGGCTCTGAACAACCCTTTCTCCAACATGGAGAGAACGATCTTCACGTCTATCAAAGACGCGACAAACCTGATCTTCAACTCCAGTTGGTACTGGTCTTTTGCCTGGGTAACGGTCGTTGCGGCGACTTTGTTTGCGCTATATCGGATCCTGTGGCGTTCAGCAGCGGCTCTGGCGGGCGGCTCGACCGAAGGCATTGTGCAGTTTGTATTGTTCGATGCGGTGTGGGTGGTCCTTATCCAGCAACTAACGCTCCACCCAGGGATTTTGCTGGAACCGTGTTTCAGCGCGTTCGAGTTTGCTAACGCCCTGGGCGACAAGTTGCTCTTCGACCAGACGAACGGGGCGGCGACAATCACGGATCTCTTGAACGGGACCGCTAATGCTGTCGGTCAGGGATACCAGCTCAACGGATTCGGGTCGTACCAGGTGGCCTGGTCTGTAACGCTTCTAATGATGTTGTTGCTGGGGGCTCTGTACTACTTTCAGTTTGTCTGCGGTGTGATCTACCTCTATTTTGTGATGCCCCTGTTGATGCGGCCTGCATTGGCAGGGCTGCTCACTAAGCCAACCGAGGCTTGGTTCCCCACGGTGCTCAATACCGGTTTGACCCAGATCCTGAAGCCGCTTATTGGCAAAACGTTTCTTTGGTTCACCTTCTGCGTACTGAATCTAGCCATCTCGCAGGTGGCACTGGTCAAGGTGCCCGGTATCGGCAATGTGCCACTGATTGGCAACCTTGCCAACGCCCCGGCGCGGTCGGTCGGAATGCTTGCCGTGTACATCATGGTCCTGATTTTTGGGATCTTACTCCAGTTTTCGGTGCCAACTGTAGCGAAAGTAATCTCGCTAACGATCAACGGGACCTCTGGTGACTTAGCGGAGGATCTGGGGGCGAAGGGTGTGGGGTTGTTGCTTGCAGGCACGACCCTGGCAATGCGTGCAGGGGGGCGACTAGCCCCGTTGTTGAACAAGGAAATGAACGTGCCCTTGCCAAAGCTCGGTGGCAAAGGGATACGCCAGGTTAACGGGGAAGTGGTTCCAAACCCAACTCAGCTTGGAGTAGACCGGCAGTTCAAGGGCGGCAGCCCCAGGCAGTTGCAACTGACAGACGGGAAGGGGCCGCGGCCAGGTTCAGGACCGCGCGGCGGTTCGGCTCCCGGTGGATTTCGGAATTACACGCCGCGTGGCAAGGACTCTGACAAGCCTATCGACGTGGAGTTTGAGACACTGCCTGGACCTAAGCCAGCCACCCCAGCCGGTCCAGCTCCTGGCGATGGGGCGATCGTGACTCCAGCTCCATCGGATTCGGTCCCCAGCGACCGTGAAGTAATCAATCCCTTTCCGGGAGACGAAAAATGATCATTGAAGAACTCAAAAGCGTTCGCATCAGGCCACTTGGGAGTGTCAAACCGTCCGAGTGGCTGAAGGCAGGGTTGTGGATTGTTTCGAGCGGATTCGTGCTCTGGGCCGGGCTATTCGTGGTGCCGGTGATGAGCGTGAAGGATGTCTCGATGCTGCCCTCGGTCACTCCAGGCAGCCTGGTATGGATTTGGCCGACGACCAGGTGGTTGCTACCCCAGAAAGGGGAAGTGGTCATCACCGGGTTACCCACATCAGTAGTTTCGCATCTCAAGAAAAGCCCGAAGTACCGGGCTAAGTTCAAGGATCACCCGCCAGAAATGGTTCTGCTCAAGCGGGTCCAGGGCGTACCCGGTGATCGCGTGAAGTGGCAAGGAAAAACGATCACCCTCGGCTCAGACCAGTACTGGGTCGAAGGTGACAACAAGCGCAAATCTGTTGATTCGCGGGCGTCATTCTTCGGACCCGTCCCAGCAAGCGACATCCTCGGAAGGGCCTATCTACTTTGGAAATCAGGAGATAATTCTCATGGCTGATGGTAAGGAAGTTCTAAACAATGGGCACAAAGCGGATACCGCAGTGCAACCGCTCGACAGCCCGCTGCCCGAGAAGCCCCCGGCCCCGGAGCTTGAAGAACCTCAAGAGGCCGAAGAACCAATGGAGTCTACCGGCTTCAACAGACGGATAGACTCTGCCAAAAAGACGCAGGCCGGGTGGAACCGGATGTTCGAGACGTTCGTAGCCCCTCTAATCATGGAGGAGTCAGTACTGCATCCAGAGGGGCGAGAGGTCAATCCGAGCCGACTTTACATGCTAATTGGAGGAGCAGGTTTGGGTGTCCTGGGCGTAGCGGCATGGGGCTTCCTTTCGATCCCGAGGGCAAATCCCGACACCGCGCTAGCGGCGCGGCAGCGGCTTGCGGTGCAGGCCGGACCCACCCAACCCCAACAACCGCTTCCCCTCCGTCCGGCCCAGCCCCAACTCCCTGTGCAACCAATCCCGACCCTACAGCCTGTGATGCAACCGCAGCAGCAGCCTGGAACGCCTCAGCAAGCTATGCAGCCCAGACCGCAAGGGGGACAGGTGCAGCAGCGCCCGGTCCTACAGGCAGGGATAAGCAGAAACTCAATTTCAAGCCAGACGATGACAGACGAACA
>JACMIX010000248.1 GCA_014380935.1 Gloeobacterales cyanobacterium ES-bin-141
ACGACGTTCAAGACCAAGCCAGCGGGCCGTAGATCCTTTCGCACCGTCCGCACCGATGAGATAGCGGCCGCAGTACGTCTGCTGCTCGGTCCGGACATGCCACACATCAGTACGGGTAACGGCCAGGGCAGCTTCCCCCGTATGCAGGTGTGCTCCCCTGGCTATAGCTTGCTGGATTAAGAATTGATCGAACACATCGCGGCGCACCATCCACATGGGCTGCGGAGTATCAAGGATGGCATCGACCCGGTCACCCAGCTGCCAGGTGTAGCGGATGGTATCGACGTAGGCAGAAACCGCCGGCGACCAGTCAAAATCGAACCACTGCGCAATTGTGGGTGGAACTCCGCCACCACAAGGCTTGTAACGGGGAAGCTGCTCTTTTTCGAGTACCAGAACAGTGTGCCCGCGGCGGGCAAGGTGGTAGGCGGCAGCGCCACCGCCCGGGCCACTACCGATGACGATACAGTCAAAAATTCTATTCACTTAAACCAACCGGGTTGCTTCTCAAAATATCATTGTCGAAACTGCCAATTCCGACCCTTACTACTGTGAATTTTGGAAAATCCTAAAATCCTGTGAACAAAATAGAAGAGTGGGTATTTTCGTTCTACTGATTTTACTGAGCCTGGGCTTTCTGGGCTGGGGCCTGATCCAGGCCCGCCGTTCCGGGCGTGCAGGCTTGCTCGTCTGGCTCCAGGGGGCTTTACTGGTCCTGCCCTGGCTGGTTTTCTTGGGGCTGTTCGCAACGGGGCTGACCCTCGATCCGCTTGCTCTACTTATTCTGTTGGTCGGCACGACAGGCGGTTACATCTGGGTGGGCCGCCTGGTACGTGCGACCATGCGCGAGCAGCAGGAGCAACTGCGTCGGGGCACGGAGTTTGACCTGCGGCCGGACGCGCGCTCGGGCCTTGAGCCTGCCAATACCGAGGATGATGTCATCGTACCCGAGCAATCCGCTATTCCTGAGGCTGACCTACAGACTATCCGGGGGTTCTTCGGGATCGACACATTTTTTGTGACCGAATCTTTTCCTTTCCGCCAGGGCGTCATCTTCAAAGGCAACCTGCGTGGTAAAGCAGCCCTGATTTACCCGGTGCTTAGCGAGAAGTTGCAGACGTATTTCCAAGATCGCTATCGTTTGCTGCTGGTCAGTGACGAGGAGGGCAAACCAGCGGTCATCGTGGTTCCGACTGATCAGGATCCCTTTCAGCCCCCGCCCATCAATGTCCTGGTCAATGTCGGCCTGTTAGTGTTGACAGTCTTCGCGCTCGTACAGATGAGCGCCCTGTTTATGGGGGTCGATGTGTTCACCGCCCCGGAGCGCATCCCTGAAACCCTGCCAATCGCCTGTGGAGTGTTTACTGTCCTGGTGGTTCACGAGATAGCTCACTACTGGCAGGCAAAGCGTTACGGCGTCAAGCTCGGTCTGGCCTACCCGATACCGCTGCTGACACCCATAGCCGTGCCGCCGCTGGGCTTCGTTTTGTTTCCCGGTTCCTTCGGGTCCTTCACCCGTTTTGAGTCACCGGCACCGGACCGCAAAGCGCTCTTTGACATCTCGCTTGCGGGACCCGTTGCCGGGGGAGCACTGGCGCTTGCATGTCTGGTGGTCGGGTTGTTATTGTCCGGGACGACCAATCAAACCGGAGCGCTGGTGCTCGAACCCGAGTACCTGGGCGTCTCGACCCTGGTTGGACTACTGGCCGGACTGCTGGTGGGGCCGGTGAGCGACGGACAGATGGTTGCTTTACATCCGCTGGCCGTGGTTGGATTCCTGGGTCTTTACATCACGGCTCTGACGCTTCTACCTAGCGGAAAACTTGACGGTGGACGGATTGTGCAGGCCGTGTTCGGACGCAAAACGGCCCGTACCACCGGCATTATCACGCTGCTGCTTCTCGCTGCGGCTGGGATATTCTTTCCCCAATTCTTGTACTGGGCGGCTGTGTTGTTCGTGTTGGGCCGTGCGCCTGAGCGCCCGCCCCTCGACGAAATTACCGAAACCGATAGTCGGCGGGATATCCTCGCGCTCGTGGCGCTTTTTGTCATGGCGGCGGTGCTATTGCCGCTTGCTCCCCAATTTGCCGCCCGTCTTGGGCTGGGATGACTATCGAGCCCGCATGGAACTACAATGGAACCCGCCAAGAGCTGGGGATCCCGCTGTGACCACGCGCCTCAATGGTCGCCGACCCGTCTTTCCCTTCACCGCCATCGTCGGTCAGGAGGACATGAAGCTGTCCTTAATTTTGAACGTAATTGATCCGCAATTAGGCGGTGTGATGGTGATGGGCGACCGGGGAACGGGAAAATCGACGACCATCCGTGCCCTGGCGGATCTGCTGCCTGAAATCGAGGTGGTGGCTGGTGACCCCTTCAACAGCGATCCCAACAGCCTGGATCTGATGAGCGATGAAGTCCGGGCTATGAAGATGCAGGGAGCAGAACTGGCAGTCGAGCGCCGTCGAGTCCAGATCGTTGACCTTCCTCTCGGCGCGACCGAGGACCGCGTCTGCGGCACCATCGACATCGAGAAGGCCCTGACACAAGGGGTCAAAGCCTTCGAGCCAGGACTGCTGGCGCGGGCGAACCGGGGCATCCTCTACGTCGATGAGGTTAACCTGCTCGACGATCACCTGGTTGACGTGTTGCTCGATGCGGCAGCCATGGGCTGGAACACCGTGGAGCGCGAGGGTATCTCCATCCGTCACCCGGCCCGCTTTGTGCTGGTGGGTTCGGGTAACCCCGAGGAGGGCGAGCTGCGACCCCAACTGCTGGACCGCTTCGCCATGCACGCGGAAATTCGCACGGTCAAAGACCCCAAACTACGCGTTCAGATTGTCGAGCAACGGGCCGACTTTGATAACAACCCGGACAGATTCCTGCTCGCGTATCGCAAAACGCAGTTGGATCTCTCGAAGCGCATTGTCAATGCCCGCAAACTGCTCAAAGCAACGGACCGCGAAGGCCATTCCAAAGTAAGAGCGAGCTACGAGTTGCGGCTGAAGATTTCCGAGGTGTGTGCTGAGCTTGATGTGGACGGACTGCGCGGCGATATCGTCACCAATCGGGCGGCGTGTGCCCTGGCAGCTTTTGAGGGCCACGCCCAGGTCACCACCCACGACATTGCCCGCGTGATTGTCCTGTGTTTACGCCACCGTTTGCGCAAGGACCCGCTCGAGACGGTCGATTCAGGCTACAAGGTCGATAAGGTGTTTCGCCGCGTATTCGAGTTGCCACCTGAGTGAGCCGGGACCGGCCTCAGCGCACGCGCTCCAGGTCATTTGCCAGTCGGGCGCGCTGCTCAGTACTTAAAATAGCTCGGGTCTTGAGGAGATTGTCAAAGCGCAACCGGGCTATTTGCCGCCGAAGGCCGTCAACGCGCTCAAACTGTTGACGTAACTGATTATCAGTTGCATCGGAGGCGAGCAACTTTTGTAATTGCCGCTGTTCGGCCTCGAGACCCGTCTTGATTTCAGCAAGGGCCTGCCGGTCAGCCTCGCGCAATTCGCGTATCAGCGCACGTTGCTCGGTACTGAGACTCAGGCCGCGTAAATCGAGGCCGGACGGGGGGCCGGGTTGCCCACCCCGGTCGGGGTGGGCAAGGGCAGGTCCCTGGACGAGCAGGACGAGCAGGAGGCTAATAGTCCAGCGCATACAGTTCAGTCCTCGGATCGATTGCAAAGAGAGATATGTCTGTCTCCACCACCGACCAGATGACGGATGGATAACCCGGTAGTGTCGGGCCGGGACGCTGTTGCCACAACCCAAGCCCTCCCAACAGTAAAATGAGCAGGCTGCAAGCCACCAGCCAGCGGCCTTCGACCCGGCGCGTGGGGGTCGAACGCACGGCATCAAGGATACGCTCTTCGAGGTCCACTCGAGCGGGTGGAGGTTCGGGGGCGTGACGGCGCAAAAACTCACTTAGTGGATCGCTCATAGATTTATGCCCTGGTTCTGGAACCACTCGCGAAGCCGGCGGCGGGCGTAGAACAGACGCGATTTGATCGTACCGACCGGTAGCTTCAATACTGTAGCGATTTCCTCCTGGGTGCGGTCTTGAAGGTCATGCAAGATCACCACCATCCGGTGCTCTGGAGTGAGAACCTGCAACGCCTGTGCTACGAGTTGTTCGCGATCGAGACGCACCAGGGTCTCCTCGGACTGAGCTGCCAGGGTCTTATCGAGCGGGCTGGTAGGGCCACGCCGGCCCGCCTGACGTCTGGCATCCTGACAACAGTTGACCGCGATCCGAAATAACCAGGTTGAAAAGCGCGCCTCGGCGCGGAAGCCCGATAGGGAACGAAAGACCCTGACGAAGACCTCCTGGGTCAGGTCGTCGATGTAATCCGTTTGCGCTGTCATCTGGTAGATGAGACCGCGAACCCGACCGACGTAGCGCCCGTAGAGCTGGCGGAAAGCCTGGGTATCTCCTTTGGAAGCATCCTCGACCAGTTCTTCATCCGAGCGGACCGGGCCGCTTACATCCACAACCACTTCCACACGTCGCCTCGCGCCATTGTTGTGTCTATGTAGACGCGGCCGAGGGGGTCAGAGTTCACGCAATGCAACGTAGAGCCGCGACAGCCTCAACGTGATAGGTCTGGGCAAACAGATCAACGGGCTGAACGCTCTCAAGGACGTAACGCTCGGCACATAATACCTTGAGGTCGCGCGCCAGGGTGGCGGGGTTGCAGCTGACATAGACGACTCGGCGCGGGGCCTGATCAACAATCGTGTGGAGCACAGACTCCCCACAACCCTTGCGCGGTGGGTCTAGAACGACGACATCAGGAGTGAGCGTGCCCAGCTGCTCCTCGACAGTACCGGTAAGAAACGCACAGTTGGTCAGTTCATTGGCAAGTGCGTTGGCGCGGGCCTGCTCGACTGAGCGCACATGGCTCTCGATCCCGATGACCCGACCCGCTCCACGCGCCAGAGGTAGACTCAGGGCACCAATGCCGCAGTAGCAGTCGATTACCGTGTCTGCGCTCCCGGCCTGCCCGGCCTCAACCACCAGACGGGCCAGTACTTCCGCCTGGGTCGTATGGATCTGGAAGAAGGTAGTTGGCTCGATATGGAAGGTGAATCCGTCGAGCACCTCGTTTAAGTAAGGGCGACCTGCCACACAGCGTGTCTGGGAACCCAGGATCGTATTGCCCGGCTCGGGATTGAGATTCAGGCAAACACCAACCAGTTCCGGAAACTGGACCTGCAATGCCTCGGCCACGGTTGTGATGCCCGGAAGATCCCAGGTAGTGATAACGAGTGTCAGCAGCATTTCGCCGGTGCGTTCGCCAATGCGCATAGCTAGATGGCGGACGGTGCCTGTGTGCGTCGCTTCATCGTAAACTGGCCAGTTTTGGGTTGAAATTGCCTGCTTGGCTGCAACCAGGAGCGGATCAAGCCGTCTGTCCTGTACTGGGCAGGCGTTGATATTGACGATGCGGTGAGAGTCCTTGCGGTAATAACCGGCGATCACTTCGCCGCGGCTGTTTTTTCCGACTGGAAAAGTCGATTTGTTACGGTAGCCGAAGGCAGGTTCTTGCCGAAGTGTTTTAAGCACCGGCGGTTCTCTCAAGCCACCCAGGCGCTCGAGAGCCGCACGTACCAGGTCTTGCTTTGCATCGAGCTGAACTGCGTAGTCCACCCACTGCCACTGGCAACTGCCGCAACGGTCCGCAACGATACAACGGGCACGCGTGCGCTGAGTGGAAGGCTCAATCAGACGATGGAGCTTGCCAAAGGCATGGTCTTTCTTGACACGCGTCAACCGCACCTCCAACCGGTCCCCGGGCACACTATCCGGTACAAAGACCACACATCCGTCTTCGGTGCGACCAACGCCGTCGCCCCCCGCAGCCAGAGATGTGATCTGCACTTCAACCAATCGGCCAGCTTGCAGCGCGACTATCACCCCGGACAACTAACTGCCCCACCAATTAAACTGGGCGCCGACCTGAACGATAACCCAGAGTACTACCAGGGCACCAATACAGATCCATGTCCCAGTGACTGTGAACTTGTAAATAGCCTGCACCTGTCCCTTGGTAATCGGCAGACCTGCAAAGGCTCTTTGCTGATCCGGATGACCGTACAGCTCACCCAACTTCTCTTTGCGCTTTTTGCTCTCACCCATATCCAGTGTTGACTATCCTCTATTCGCCTTTTCCTTTAGTGTAAACCGGGTCACAAGTGGACCGAGAAGATCTGTGGTAGGCTGTTTTGTACCTCATGTTCGGGTTCAGCTATCATGCTTAAGTTACTTGATACCCCCACACCGTACTACTATTCACTAATTTTTAATCTACATAGACCCTTTATCGCTTTTGGATAAGTGCTGCTATTGCACGGCTGCAGGAACTTAGACCCCCATGGTACACTGATGCTACCGATGTATTCCTCCAGGTAAGCCAGCATTAATTTGACATCAATTGTAGCTAAATGACTGCAACATTTTTATCGAAAAGTTGTAATCGATTCGCAACTTTTCAAGCGTATTTTAGACACCTAACCCTTAATTAGAAAGGAACGTCTCGTATGAACGTCCTGTTCCTACCAAATTTTAGTGCGACCAATCCTTACCAGCTTAAGTTAGCTGAGAGCCTTGAGGGACAGGGTATCCACGTCATCCTGAGTAAGGGAAAAAGCTGGCTACCGCTTATTGA
Source organism: Gloeobacterales cyanobacterium ES-bin-141 (assembly GCA_014380935.1). Taxonomy (GTDB): domain Bacteria; phylum Cyanobacteriota; class Cyanobacteriia; order Gloeobacterales; family Gloeobacteraceae; genus JACMIX01. Next base: position 6,669 of record JACMIX010000248.1, read on the forward strand.
AACTCTAAGAGCTTATCGAAGGCTGGATATCTTACATTTGCACTGGTCACATCCTTACACAAGGAATGCATTCAAGGCCGCCACATTTTTATTCGAAGTTCTAATGCTGAAATTTACAGGAACTAAAATCGTCTGGACTGTTCACAATCTGTTGAATCATGAGAAACACGCCTCCAGGCTTGAGATGCTCTGTAATCAGATAATTGTTCGCTTGTGTGATCAGCTGATTGTTCATTGTTTGTTTGCCAGGGGTGCTGTCATTCAGGCATACAACCTGCCCGAGAAAATCAGCGAAAAGATCAACGTCGTCGCACACGGACATTATATAGATACATACGAAAACAAGATGACACCGGACCAGGCACGGAGCAGGCTTGGCTTTGCTGCAGATGAGACTGTCTTTTTATCTTTTGGCATGCTTCGGCCCTATAAAGGTATTGATAAACTACTAGATGCATTTCAACAATTGAAGGACCCTAAGGTACGACTCCTAATTGTGGGCAAGCCATTCAATGAGTCGATCAGGGCAACTCTAGATGAGCGTTGTCACAGGGATCCCCGCATACACACCGTTCTGGAGTTTGTTCCAGACGATGATATTCAGTTGTACATGAATGCCGCCAGTGCGGTAGTGCTTCCCTACCAAGATGTGCTAACTTCCGGCAGTGCTTTACTTGCCATGTCCTTCAAAAAGCCAATTATTATTCCGCGACTGGGCTGTGTGAACGAGCTTCTCGATGAGCATGGAAGTTTTCTTTTTGATCCCCATACAGAAGAAGATGGATTGCTACAAGCAATGGAGCAAGCCCTGGTCTGTGACCTCGATGCCATGGGCAGGTACAACTATGACTTGGCCCGAAGACTACGCTGGAGCGACATTGGTAGGAAGACCTGTGAGGTGTACCACCAGTGTTGGTCGAGATCCCTGGTCAAGGTCTAGAAGACGTGTGTCTGGGTCAATGATCTATCGAAGTGCCCAGAGCAAAGCCCCCGGGTTCTGACCCAAGGGCTTTGAAGAAGGCGATTTTCTAGAGACCTTGCTGTTGTGCTTCGAGCTCTTGGACTTTCTCAACCTGCTTTTTCTTGAGGACAAGCAGAAGCTGGCAGACAAAAGCAGCGGCCAGAAACACCAGCAGCCAGGTCACGCGCTGGGGATCTTGTAGAACGATATCCCTCTCTTCCTGGGCATAGCCGCCTACATTCGGGTCGTTGGTCAGGGGCTGACCGGCTTTGACTTTGACACCTTCCTTGATGTCGGCGAGCAACTGGGGACCGGGAGGAATGTTGACCACGGCACTCTTGCCTGCATCACCCTGGATAGTCACCCGAGTGGCCTTTTCGTATTCCTGATCGAGGGGAGAGCTGTCACCGCCGAACTGTAACTGTGTCGTGTACTTTATATCCTGCTCGATCTTGGTGATTGTGCCTGCCGCGCTAGCTATGTACTGGGCGTTATTGCTCGCGGCACCGTTTGTGTAAACCTGGCCCCGACCGCGGTTTCCCCCTGCGTATATCGAGTATTTGCCGAAGTTGACAGTCGCATCCTTGGCGTTGGGATCGGGTGCCTTGACCGGGATGATGATTTCCTGGTCTTTGACCGCATCACCGGGATAGGGTCCCGAGATCAAGATGTTGCTACGCTCGGGCTTGTCGGCGTACAGAGGGCTGACCGGCTGGGTCTCGAGAACCTTCTTTTGCTCCTCGGTAAGATCTTTTTCCTCCGCAAGCGTGAAACCCTCCGGCAACTGGACATAGGCCCCAATCTGCATGGGTCCCTTAGAGCCGTCGCTGATCACCTGCTGGACCTTGCTGTCGTAGGGAATGTGGAGCTTGACCTCGAAGACCTCGTTGGGCATGACCGAGGTTGGAACCTCGACCTCGACCGGCTGCACGCCCAGGTGGCAGTTGGCACAGACGATCTTGCCCGAGGAATCACGCGCCTTTTCGTAGGAGGACGCAAACGAAGGCCAGGCTTGAGCGGCCTGGGTGGTAGCAAGCATGCCCGCGCTCAAAGCGGACAGTGTGATTGCACAAGCAATCGCAATCTTTCTCATCGTGGTTCTCCCTGCCAGATTCATTAAAAAATGTACGCGGGGCTCAGACACGCCGTGTCTTAAGCCTTCCACCAAGGTTCTTTCACGCAATACAGGTCGGTGCAGCGTGTGTCCTGCCCCGTCCAGGGCGAGAAGATGATCTTGTTGTCCTTGACCTCTGCTTTCACCAGCGCCAGGGGCTGGGGAGCGGGTCCTTTTACCAGCCCGCCATCCTCACTGTACTGGGAGCCATGACAGGGACACTTGAAGGACTTCGAACCGTTGTCCCAGGGAACGACACAGCCCAGGTGGGTGCAGACGGCATTGATGCCGAAGTTGTCGATTTGCTTTTGATCGTTAATGACGACGTAGGTGGCATCGCCGCCGCTGACATCCAGACCGAGTGCCAGGATGCGTTCACCGGGCTGATGGTCAGCCAGGAGTTTGTCCACGGCAATATCGTTGCCGGCCGCATCTTTGGCTGCTACTCCTTCTCCAGCACCGCCGCTCGCCGGGGGAATAAAGTACAGGACAACCGGGTACAGGACAGCTGCGGTTGTCGCCGCAATTGCACCGCCAGTTAGTAAACTGAGCAACTGACGACGGCCCATAGGAATTTGTTCGGGTCCAGCAGAATATTCGGTCATGACTTACCCTAGAAAACGGGAGTGATGGGAAATGTGGCAACGGACGCTTCGTTGTTACGAAACGTTTCAGAATTATCTTAACGAGAAACGCTTCACTTGGATACGAAACCTATTATTAAGAACTGCAAAGTTTCTAGATGAGCATGACAGGTACACAGTTACGAGAGTTGTTAGTACGTAAATGGGGACGCTCCTACGACGTGCAGATTCTGCGCCGGGGAGAGAGGCGTTTTTTTCAGGTTATGTGGAGATATCTGGAGCAGGGGTCGTTCGAGTTGTCAGAAGCTGAGTACGACGCACGTCTAGAACGAGTCAGCTACTATCTCACCGAGTGGGAAGTCAGCGCTCAGGTTGAGGAATTTCTCGCCCGTACGCGCGAGAAGCCGCGCATTGGGCGAGCCGTCTCTTTTCCACTGGGATTGAAGTCCTAACCTGCAGCTTCGAGCGTTGCTGCCCAGTGTTCGACCTCCATGGTTTCTAGAACCTCCGGCACAGACATATTCTGCTCTCGTCAACGTTAAAATTGGGATCTATGTTCAGACTACAAAGATCCTTGTTCGCTGACAATACGCCTGCTGGCGCGCGATTCCGGCAACCTGCCGAGTGGGATACTCACGCTGCTTGCTGGCTTGCCTGGCCGAGTCATGTCGAGTTGTGGGAGGGTGGTCTCGAGGCCGCTCGCCTGGAGTTTGTCGCCCTCTGTCGGGCAATTGCCGACTGCGACCCCGTTACCGGAGAATTCCGCGGAGAGGCCCTTGAGGTCCTAGTACCGGACGAGGCCACGAGGTGTGATGCTGAGGTTGCGCTGAGGGGTCTTCCTGTTCGCCTGCATGAAATTGCCTTTGGTGACATCTGGCTTCGGGACACCGCACCGATTTTTTTGAGCGATCCTGATGGGGGGCTTGCCACAGTGCGCTTTGGTTTCAACGGTTGGGGGGGCAAGTACGTTCTGCCCCATGACGCGCAGGTAAGCGAGCAAATTGCTGCACGCGTAGATGTGCCCGAGTTTCGCTTCAATTGGGTACTCGAAGGTGGCTCTGTAGAAGTGGATGGGGAGGGGACATGTCTGACCACGCGGCAGTGTCTGCTGAACCCTAACCGCAACCCCGGGATGAACCAGGAGATGGTCGAACGTGGTCTATGTGAGGCTCTGGGTGTCGAAACCGTCCTCTGGCTCGAAGACGGGTTGCTCAATGACCACACTGATGGTCATATCGACACCCTGGCTCGCTTTACAGCACCCGGTACGGTGGTGTGTATGCAGGCTCGCGAAGCGAACGATCCCAACCGCGCAATCCTGGACAAGATTGCCTGTGATCTGGCTTCGTTTGAGGACGCGCAGGGCCGCCGCCTTCAAGTCATCCGGGTTCCCTCCCCGGGTCTAATCCTTGATACCAATGGTCGGGTGATGCCCGCGAGCTACGTCAATTTCTACATTGCCAATCGCACAGTGGTCGTCCCCATCTACGGATCGCCCTACGATACAGAGGCGGTGGCTGCCATTGCCCGCTGCTTTCCCACTCGCCGCACGGTCGGGCTCTCGGCCAGGGCTATCCTCGAAGGCGGCGGCGCTTTTCACTGCATCACTCAACAACAACCAACTGCTACTCCGCTTGGATCATGAACCACTCAGCCTCCAGAATTACCCTCGCTGCTTTGCAGAGTTCCTTTACCGGGGACGTAACGCTTAATGTCGCACGGGTGACAGAACTAATACGCGAAGCGGCCTCGCAGGGGGCACAGGTCATTTTGCCGTCCGAGTTGTTCGAAGGGCTGTACTTCTGCTCTGAAGAACTCGATGCGTGCTTTGACATGGCCCATCCGGTCACGGACCACCCGACGATCCTGCACTTTCAAAAGCTTGCCTACGAACTGGAAGTGGCAATCCCGGTGTCTTTTTTTGAGCGGGCGGGACAGGCCTACTACAACAGCCTGGCCATGGTCGATGCGGATGGGGCTTTGCTCGGGACTTATCGCAAAAGTCACATCCCCGATGGTCCCGGCTACGAGGAGAAGTTTTACTTCCGACCCGGCAACACGGGATTTCGGGTCTGGCCGACGCGCTTTGGCACCCTGGGAGTAGGTATCTGCTGGGACCAGTGGTTTCCGGAGTGTGCTCGGGCAATGCTGCTCATGGGTGCCGAGGTATTGCTTTACCCCACGGCCATCGGCACGGAGCCCAACGCGCCCGAGCTTGACACCAAGGACCCCTGGCAGCGGGCGATGATTGGTCACGCGGTCTCGAACGTGGTACCGGTTGTTGCCTC
>JACMIX010000249.1 GCA_014380935.1 Gloeobacterales cyanobacterium ES-bin-141
ACCCCGAGACCATTTGCAACCGGGCGCTCAAACACTCCTCTAGCCCGATCACGCAGATATCCACCCAGGTAAAGTCCACTCGAGCCGCCGCCATCGAGATTCAGAGCATCGCTTGTTTTTAGTTGGTCAACCAAAAAGCGGGTCAGCGCTTCCAGGGACATTCCCACTGCACCCGGCTGCCGGTTCACCACGGCGAGTAATACCTGCTCACCTCGGCGGGCGACGACAGTACGAGCCACGTTATCGGCGCGCACATCGGGTCTAAATTGCTCTTTGTCTGCATCGAGGACGACTTGTCCTTGTTGGATGAGCAGGGGACCGGCAGCGAGGACATTCGGCAAATCAGCAAAGGCTTGTGAATCGATCTGATAGGTGGCGGTCATACCCGCAGAGAGCCTCACCTGCCCGACCGCACCCTGGCGGATAACCAGTAACCAGCCATCAATGGGCACCAGCATAGGTTGACCTGGCACAGCCGTTTGTACCGACTGGATCAGGCCGTCGCGCACAACAGCGACCGTCTCAAGTCCGGTGCGGGTTTGATAGGTCGGACCCCAGACCGGGGTGTAGACAGCCACGGGCACCCCAGCCTGGGTGTTGTTGAGAGCCCCGAATGTAAACCGCTGCTCGCCCAGTTGCACAGTCCCTCGCCACTCAAGGCGGTCAAAGCGGACCTCCCCCTTGTCTGACCAGCCAACTGCCCCACGAGCACTCAAGCCTGCTACTGGACCTCCAAGCCACGTCCCCTGGGAGCGCACCACTCCCAGGGCCTCCCCCAGGTCACGGTTGAAGAATCCACCGTTGACTGCGGCCCACGCTCCCTGCCGCTGAGCCATTATGCTTAGTGGCAGGACTGCTGATGTCGATGTATCGGCCCGCAAAACTCCCCAGCGCAAGCCCGGTGTGCCTGGAGTCAGTTCTAGAATATCTACCCGGCGCGGCCGGCCTTCCCAGATAAGCTGCAGGCGACGATAGAGTAATCCCTCACCCCAGGCCTGGACCTGCTCCTCGCGGCCCAGGATGTGCCAGTCAACTACCAGTCGGGCCGGGGCACCCAGGGTCGTGATCGTCGGAAAACTCACCGGCTGTGGAGCCATCGCGATTACAGTGCTCTGCTCGCCGGAGATCAGTCGTACAGACTGGAGGGCGGGACCGGTGCGTGAGTCGACCGTATTGGCCATCGGTGCGGCATCGATGACCAGACGCACCTCGCCTGTGGCATCCCGCTCGATTTGGTAAAATGCCGGGCGGTCCAGCTCAATAACCAGGCGTTCTCCGTCGGGCCTCTCTGCGCGCCGTACCTGTACGATTCGAGCCGGCGGCAAATCGAGCTGCACCTGCGGCGTTGCTTCGCCAGCAGTCACGGGGACAGGCCTGTAGGTTGCGCCGGTCAGCTGCACCAGGCCCGCGAGCGGCAACCGACGCGCCGGTTCCGCCTTCAGGGACAAAATAGCCCGCTGGCCATACCAGCCCACAGGTTGCTCACCCACAACCGGCGCGTCGAGAATTTCAATCCCCAGATCGCGGACCTGCCAGTCCTCGACCCGGCCTTCCTCCACCACAATCGGACCTGCAAGCACCACCGCAGGCATCGCTAGACACACGCACAGCAAGAGTAGAACCCGCAATGGTCCTCCTCAACCTACTTGGGATCAGCAGGTGTCCCGGCGGCATCCTGTTGCTCTTCGCGGCGCTTCTGAAGAACAGACTGCCGGTAGTCACGCATCTGGGCGTTGAAGGTCATATTGCGTCCGGCAACCCTGAACAAATACGTAGCGATCCAGGCAACCAGGCCCAGGGTGAAAATTGCCTGTGCCCAAATACCAGCCGTAACCTGGGATAGTCCAAAGACGCGCAGAAGACCGTACAGAACTGCACCACCCACCAGAAGCGCCGCACCCAGCCAGAGAATGTCTATTTTGCGCATGGGATCAAGCAGAACGGCCTAGCGAAAAAAGTCGGGACCAGAAGCCGGGTCGCTCCCGCTCGGTACGTCCACGGTCTTCTTCATCAAAAATGGTCGCTGGAATTTCCTGGGAGTCGAGGACTCTCTGTGGATTGAGTTCCATGACTTCGTGGGTTCGCTCAATACCGATAAGCGACTCGATGAGCGGGCGATTTTGGAGCGGAAAAAAGGCCGGACCATCAGGGTGGTGGGCGTCGGAGGCCACCAGTTGCAAAAGCCCGCGCTTGAGAAAATCGTGAGCCGATTTCTGTGCCGAGGGACCATAGGCCCCATGCATGCTGCCTGCACTCATGATGGCTCGCACACCGCCCCGTATCATGGCTTCGAGCCGCTCGGTCTCGTGCCTGAGAGTGCGGTTGCGCTCCGGGTGGGCCAGGATTGGATAGATGCCCTGAGCCTGGAAGGAAAACAACAACTCTTCGAGGTAAAACGGACATTCCTGCTGGGGCAGGTCCACGAGTAAATAGCAGCTGTCACCCAGGGTCTGTAACTCACCCCGCCCGAGCCGCTCCCGCAAGTCGCCCTCCGGATAGGCTTCCTGGCCCGGCAGCAGGCGAATCTCAATGCCCTCGCGATCATAGATGGCCTGCATGTCGCGCACATAACCGCGGATCTGCTCGGCCGTGTTCTCGTAGACCCCCGGCATATGGTGAGGGGTTATAGTCGCTGTGCGAATGCCCCCCGCAACCGCTTTACGAGCCAGGGCCAGTGCGGTTTCAAGATCTTTGGGGCCGTCATCGACTCCGGGAACAAGGTGGACATGCAAGTCAATCATTGACCGCCTCCTGTAGTGCGTAGCACTCCCTCTATCTTTCGCAGGTCCGCCTGGACCTGGAGCACCGTCGGATCGGGGGGGGAGTTGTCTAATACCCGTTTTAACTCATCCGCAGCTCCCGAGAGATTACCTTGACGGCTCAAAGCCAGGGCCAGGTTCCGACGTGCCTCCCAATACTTGGGGTCCAGTTGCAGTGCTTTCTCGAATTGTATCACTGCTTGCTCATCTCGCCCGCTCTCCAGATACAGCACACCGAGATTGTTGTAGGTTTGCGGAATACGGGCATCTAGTTGGAACGAGCGGTTGTAGGCTGTCTCAGCCTCCTCGAGCTTCCCTTGCCGACGGCGCATGACGCCGAGATTGCTGTAGGCTTCGGCGTAACTGGGATTGAGGCTGATGGCCCGCTCAAGTGCTTCTGTTGCTTCGTCTGTGAGTTGTAATTTTCCCAGACTCACGGCCAAGTCATTGTGGATACGGGCCGAGCCGGGGTCGAGCCGGGCCGCCTCGCGCAGAGCCGCAACGGATGCATCGGTCTGGTTCTGGGCATCGTAGAGATTGCCAATCAACAAGTATCCCGGTGCATCGATAGCCTTGAGCCGAACCGCGGCCTCCAACTGGGCAATCGCTTCAAAAGCACGTCCCTTTTGAGCTAGAGCCTTGCCGTAGGCGAGATGGTAGGTCCCGTTTTCAGGATCGAGGTCCACGGCTTTCTGCCAGCTTGTGAGCGCTTGATTGGTATTGCCCGACTGGGTCTGCACCCTGGCAAGCCGCGTATAGATTGAGGCTGATTCGCCAGTTCGTTGCAGGAAAGCCTGGTACTCAATCGCCGCCTCCGCATTGCGGCCCATGCTCTCGTAAACAGTGGCCAGATTGAGCCGGTAGACCGGATTGTCTTTGCTGAGTACCATGGCCTGGCGAATGGCCCGCAGGGCCTCATCGTTTTGCTTGAGGGCTGTAAGAGCCACGGCCAGATTGCTGTAGGCATCAGCATAGCGACTATCAAGACGGATTGCCTGACGGTAAGCCTTGACAGCCTCGTTGAGTCGTCCCGAGCGGCGCAGGGTAACCCCCAAATTGTTCCACAAACGGGGCTGGCGCGAGTTGGCGTTCAAGGCAGTGCGCAATTGCCGTTCTTGCTGACCTGAATCTGGTTGAGCGACGGTCGCGGTCTGAGCAAGTGTTGCAAGCGGCGCACCACCAAGTAGCAACGCGGCAATCCACACCTGAATCCATCGCCTCAACCCACTTGCCACGGCTCTACCCAACTTTAGTAATTTCGAAAGTTACGAAAGATAAAAAACAAGTTGGCGACCGTGCCAATCGGGTTAGCAATAACGTTCAGACCAGAGAGGATATCACCGCCAATACTGCGGCGCACAATGACTGAATCTTGATCACGCAACTGGAGATTCTGCTCCTTGTCCCCGTTGATAGCTGCGTTGACGTTAATAACTCTGTTGGTAACCTTTCCGTCCGGTGCAATGCTGACTATCTCGACATTGTCCGGTGCCGCCAGGTTGGAGAGCCCACCCGCCGATGCGACCGCATCGATCACCGTGGCACGGCCATCGAGTTCGAGTGACCCTGACTTATTGACCTCGCCAAAGACCCGGACCCGGATCTTACCGGGAGCCAGAGTGCTGTAGGCAAGGACCCGCGGGTCCACAGCACAGTCCACACACTGGGGCACAAATAAGGCATCTCCGTCCTTTAAAAAGACGTCCTCTTCTATCCTGCCCTCCTGCAAGGTCCGCCACAGGTCAATGCGACGTTCGCTCTCCTGGCCGTTCGGCAAACGGCGTCTGAGTACGATGGCACTGACATCAGCCCGGTTGGTCACCCCACCCGCTCCCGCGAGAGCAGACGTGACCGTGGGTAGGGTGTTTGAACCGGCAGTCCCGATCGCAGTCAGCAGGTTTTGCAGCTGGCGCGGTCCCGGCTGCAGCACTTCACCCGAAACACTGATGCGCAGTGGACGCAGGGCTTGAAGGGTTACACCCACGCGCGGATTTTTTAGATAAGCCGAGAGACGGCGCTCGATCTCAGTGGCGAGGTCCGCGGGTGTGCGACTGATGGCAACCACCGCTCCTATCAGTGGCAGCGAGATAGTTCCGTCAGGCAGAACAATCTGGGTACCGCTCATAGACTCCACCCCGAACACGAGCAAGTTGACCCGGTCACCGGGGCCTAGCATGTAGCCGTCTTGTACGGCACTCAAGTCAAAGGAAGGGACTGCACCCGCAGCGGGTCTACTGTCGGCTACAGAGGGCGCTCCAGTAGCAGGAAGCATCTGGGCACTCACGGGCATCATCCCGCTCAGAACAAAAAAGAGAACGGCGAATTGAAGGGGTCTCGAAGTCATTAGCCTCAAACCTCGCATGCACTCAGTCATCTTAAGACCGGAAGGCCAACAGTTCAATTGTCTGCTCGTCCATAGCTCAACTCCGGTAAGTCTTTTTACTGGCCACCTCGTCAACAAATTCAGCCATATTGCGGTGAAATACCTCGGGACGAAACTTCTCCGCGTGGGCACGAATGGCATCCGGGTCCCAGTCAACGTTGCGGCTTTGAAGTATCGAGGCTGCTAGACACTCAGGCGTCTGCTGCTTGAAGAATAAACCGTTCTTGCCCTCGATAACGGTATCGAGAGCACCCCCTGCCCGGTATGCAACAACAGGCTTGCCGCAAGCATTGGCTTCGAGGGGGGCAATACCAAAATCCTCTTCTCCAGGAAAAACAAATGCCCGACACCGACAAAAATAATCGAGCACCTCCGGGTCTGATAGATAACCCGTGAAGGTTATGTTGCGATTGGCAAGGCGCTGTAAGTGTTGCCGGGCCGGTCCATCTCCGATAATCACCAGCGGAAGATTTAGATGGTTGAACGCTTCAACAGCAATGTCAATTCGCTTGTAAGGGAGCAATCGGGACACGATGAGGTAAAAGTCTTCGCTGCGATAGCAAACCCGAAAACGGTGAGTATTGACCGATGGATAGATAACCTTTGCTTCGCGCTCGTAGATCTTCTCAATTCGCTCTTTAACAACCGAGGAGATGGCCAGGAAATAGTCAGGTTTACGAGCCGCCTCCAGATCCCACCGCTTTAGATAGCCCATTGCCGGGGTTAAGAGTCCCTCAATCACACCACCCATACTCCACCGGCTCAGATAATCTTTCGGATACCACAAGAAGCGCGTAGGTGTATAACAATAACAAATGTGAATTGTATTTTGTCCAACCTCAATACCCTTGGCGAAAGAACTCGAAGAGGAGATAACGACATCGTAGTTTTCAAGCTTCAAATGACTGAAAACCGCTGGGTAAAGAGGCAGTAAAGCTCTAAAGCCTCTCTTGGTCAAGGGCATGTTCTGCATCCAAGAAGTAATGACATGTGAATGAGTGAGTCCCGGCCAGGTCAGGTCAGGATGATAAATCGACGTATAGATAGGCGCATCATGAAATACTTGGGCTAGCTCGCAAACCACCCTCTCCGCACCGCCGAACTGGTTCAAGTAATCATGGACAATCGCTATCTTCATCGCTTTCAACTATCAAGTAAACATTCTGAGAATCTTACCAGTCTTTTGAGCAGTTCTATCCCAGGAAAACTGTCTAATATGCTTGAGACCTGCCTCAGAGTACCTTCGTTGCAGATACTCATTTCTTAGCAATTCAGTCATTTTTTCGGCCAGTGCTCGGTAGTCATAAACCGGATGTAGTAACTCCTCTACTTGAATGATTTCTCGTAGTGAGGAACTATCTGCTGCCAGTACTGGTGTGCCGGAGGCCATTGCTTCTAATACCGGTAAACCAAACCCTTCACATATGGATGGATAAACAAACAGGCTGGCGTTGGCGTACAGTTGTGCTAGATCATTATCACCTACGTACCCCAGCAATCGAATATCTGTCCCAGTCTGTTGTCTTGCCTGCTCGATTAATCCGCTCAAATTGACTGATGAGAAATTTCTGTGTGTACTTCCCGCAAGTACAAGGCTGTAGCACTTTAAACCCATTTGCTGTCGAGCGAAGACAAATGCTTTTAAAAGCGTTTCGACATTCTTCCGCGGTTCTAGTGAACCTGCATAGAATACATACGGCTGAGCAAGCCCGAATTTTGCCCAGACCGGTGAAAGCAGAGAACGCAGGCCGGGATCAAATTTTTCACTGACACCGTTGTAGACGACACTCACTCTGCTTTGTGGTATGCCGGTCAACCGCATAATCTGCTCACCCGAGAATTCGGAGACCGTCACAACGTGCGTGGCTGAGCGGGCCAGACGAGGTACAAGCCAGGCGTAATAAGTTCGGAAAACCCGGTTGTAAAACTGCGGATAGAGGAGAGGAATTACATCGTGCAGGACGACGATATTGTTGTTGTAGGACAGTGGAGCAAGATTGCAGGGATTGAATAGAGGCAAGCCATTCAAGGAGGCAGGAAGGATAACTTGCTCCCACAAATGACCCAGGGCAGCGGGCTTTTGAGTTGGAGTGAGCACGGTTGTCTGCAAATCAGTTTGCAGGCTCAACCTGGGAATGACTTCGTGGGCGTAGCGTTCAACCCCGGAGATCCGTTGTCTTGAAAGGTATCTTCCATTAACAGCAATCACCGTGAGAGTATCCTGGCGAATGACTTCTCGATTCACGTCCTTGCCTGTCTAAATGCAACCGCAGCTGCAGGAATGGCCTGGGCAAACTCATTTATCGCGGCTGTTAGAGAATAACTTGAACCAGGAGTTGCTACCATTGCTCACACCGTTACGGACCGGAGTGCCGTTGGAAACTACTTTCGGGTTCTCAGAGGGATAGCGGTTGTAATAGAGGTAGTAAGTGTAACCTTCATTTTCAGCCACTACACCGTTGACAACCTGACCAAGCAGGTTGACGCGGTTTTGCATCAGACTGTCGCGCACTTTGGCAAGGACGCGCTTGTTGACGACATTGGGTCTTACAACGAGTACTAGACCGTCGCACATGGCTGTAATCACCGATGCATCGGCAGCAGCAGTCAGGGGAGGAGTGTCAACCACCACCAGGTCATACTCTGAGCACAGTTCCTGCAAAAGCTGGAACATACGCTTGGATTCGAGCAAGCCGGGTGGGTAATCGGAGGGAGGCAGTGGGCCTGCCGTGAGTACGGCAAGGTTTTCTTGGGCGGTTGGCTGAATGATTTGACGCCAATTCACGTCTCCAACCAGCACACTGGTGAGGCCCTGGAGGTTTGGCAAGTTCCAGACCT
>JACMIX010000250.1 GCA_014380935.1 Gloeobacterales cyanobacterium ES-bin-141
ACGCCGCTCGAAGTCGAATGCTTGCCGAGGAGCTTGCAAGTATTTGTTCCGCGCCTGGTTCCGACCCTGGTCGTGCTTGAGGAATTAGATGAGACCAAAGGACTGTAAGCATCAGACCCGTCATATTGAACCGATGGCTGACTTCTTAACGCCTGAAGCGGCTCAGAATGTAGTTGAGAGCGAGCCTATCACCGTCAACGGGGTACCCACTCCAACGGAGCCCACGCGACCGAATGGGATGCCCACGAAGTAGTCTACGTCGAAAAGGTTGTTGATGTTGATTGCGACTTTCCAGACATCGCGTTGGTAGGAGACAGCGGCATTGGTCAAAAAATACGTACCCAATTCGAAACTGTTATCCAGGTCGCCCTGTCTTTGCCCGACGTAATTGAACCCGAGGCCAAAACCCAGGCCCTGCATCTGTCCGTCCGGAATTTCATACCTTGTCCAAAAACTGGCGCTGTGCTCGGGGATGCCGGGCAGGCGATTGCCTACGGGGGTATCGTTGTCCTGTGTGACCTCGGCGTTTATATAGGCGTAAGAGGCGATGATATTCCACCCCGGCAGGAGTTGCCCCGCGAGATCAAATTCCATACCCCGGCTGCGTTGCTCGCCCGTCGCTATTGAAAAGCCGAGGCCGGGGAAGCGCGGATCCGTGGAGGCGACGTCGCGTTTGGCAATGTCGAAGTACGAAAGGGTAGCAAAGAGCCGGTCGCCGAGCAGTTCGGCTTTGGCCCCGAATTCGTATCCCTCGCCGCGCTCGGGGGGTAGGGGATCACCACCGATTGTGAAGGTATCCACGCTGGGTGTGAACGAGCGCGAGTAGCTGGAGTAGAGCGATAGTGCTTGAAACGGTTGGTAGACAAGTCCCAGACGGGGTGTGAACGCGTCGTTGTTCTGGCTAATGTCAGCCCCGAGCGGCGTAAAGACCACTGGTTGGTCTCTGGTTCTGAGCCGGACTGTCTCGTAGCGCAGACCCGCCAGTAACTTCAGATTATCGACCAGGGTTATTTGATCTTGCACGTACACCCCGGTCCGGTCCGTCTCGGTTCGCCGGTCGAGGATCACCAGATCGAGAGCGGGCCGGGGAACAGCCCCATACACCGGGTTGAACACATCGATGGGTGCCAGTGTGGAGAAGTCGGACCGGGCAAAACCGCTGCTATTACCACGGTTCCAATCCAGGCCGAAGAGTAACGTGTGGGCCAGGGAACCGGTGGCAAACTTGCCAGTCATGTTTGTTTGCAGAGAATACTCTGTCGAGTCGAAATCGTCGAATGCGTAAACACGACTCAGGATGCCAGTGGATTCATCGAGCGCCAGCGGGATCGTCAGTTTGTCTGAGAAGACGGAGTTGGTCGTGTACCGGAAGCCGTTGCGCAGTTTCCAATTATCGCTAAAACGGTGCTCGAGATTGTATCCAACATTCAAGAACGTGCGCGCAATATAATCATCCGGCTCATCGAGAATACGCGCGCGGGGAATGCGGAGAATGCCGTTACCGAAGGCGCTGGTGCCTGTGTCGGATGGGCGTCTGCGGTCAAGGTATTGCAACTCCAGACTCAGGTCGGTGCGCTCACCAATCGCCCAACTCACAATCGGCGCGACGAAAATGCGCTCAAACGGTTGAGTGAAGTTCCGGAATCCATCGCTGCGCTCGTACAGGGCATTCAGGCGGTAGCGGACGGTTTTGTCTGCGGTGAGCGGACCGGCGAGATCAACGCGCGGGCGTACGAAGCCGAAACTGCCAACTTGCAAATCGATTGCGTACAGGGGTGTTGCAAGGGGTTTTTTGACGATTGTGTTGATGACACCGCCCGGCTGGATCTCGCCGTAGAGGACTGAAGCCGGACCTTTGAGGACTTCGATACGCTCCAGGTTCGCAATCTCGGGGACCTCCGCGTAGTTGTACTGCCTGAAGCCGTCCTGAAGAATTGGCACCCGATCAAAACCGCGCACGGCGAATCTGACATCGGTGCTCGTGTCGATCCCGCCAGCTACCACACCACTCACATTGCGCAACGCCTCATCCACTCGAACTGCCTGCTGGTCTTCGATGAGTTGCCGGGGAATTACCTGGATCGATTGGGGAATGTCACGCAGGGGGGTATCAGTCCGTGTACCGGTGGTTGCCTCTTTGCGCAAGTACCGCTGCCGCCGCTGCTCCTCCACAGTCACCTCGTCCAATTCGATGGGCTCGGTTCTAGCACCCGGCTGAGCCTGAGGTATCTGTTGAGCCAGTCCGGCGGCTGGGGTCGGAGCCGGCAGGTCCGCTTTACGCACGACCGCCCTCCCAATGATGGGCATGGCTCTAGTGGGCAAGACGCACACGAGACTGCACAGGACAACGAGACCGGTACGGCAAAACCGGCCAGACAACCATGGCATGAACATTGATGGCTCCAAGCAAACGACTGCCGACCTGAACCGGCCCTGTGCCCCAAATATCCTCTTAGAAGGATTGAGACACAGCAAAATGGGCCGCAATGCGGTACCCGAGAAGCGAAACTGATCTGCGAGTATTGGTCGGAATTACCCTACTGTTAATAATAATGATTGTCAATATGTAGCCAGAGGTTGTAACCACCTGCTGCTGAGGTACAAGAATCGTTTGTCTGTCTCTGGCTGCTCAGCCTAGTTGACAACATTCTTAAGAGCTCTAGGCTAAGCTCGTTCGTTCTAATTGCTAGCAGCCAGTTGGCGAACCGGTATTCTTCTGGTCGTCCGGTGGTTTTGCTTTGTGACTTTGTGGTGCGTTTTTTGGAACTGTAATGAAATCGCGCGGCATCCTCTTCGCAATTCACCAGATCGCCGGTTTGACTGTCGGCCTGCTCTTGCTGGTGATTGGCCTTTCTGGCAGCAGTGTGGTCTTCTGGCAGCAGATTGACCTCGCCATCACCCCCGAACTGCAGCGCATTGCCACAACCTCGCAGGTTTCCTACGACAAAATGCTCGAAGCGGCTCGCGCTGAGAATACAGGTGAACCACTCCTGGGTGTTGTTGGTTTTGAGGGCAATGTGCGCACTCCCGTCTCAATGACGGCCCAGAAGCAATACCGCCAGTACTTCATCGACCCCCGGAGCTATCAGGTCATTGGTTCGCGCATTTTCCAGCAAAGCCCGATGGGCTGGCTGTACACTCTGCATACACAATTGCTGGCCGGTGACGCTGGCCTGAGCGCAGTCGGAGTGCTGGGAATAGTAATGGTGGTAGTGAGCATCACGGGTCTGTCGCTGTGGCCGGGCTGGAGGAAACTGGGTGCGGGCCTCTCAGTGCGCCTAAACGCACCCTGGCCCGTAATTGCCTACGACCTGCACAAGCTCACCGGACTGGTTGCCTTCACGTTCCTGATGCTCCTCGGAGCCACGGGAGCGGCCATGGCGTTCCGACAGCCGTTTGATCTGGCGATTCACCGACTGAGCAGTACTCCTCAGCCCGCCCTTCTGACCTCGCGGGTGATCCCCGGTCAAGTGCCTTTACCGGTGGATGTGCTGGCAAGTGAGGCCGTTCGGGTTCTACCGGGTGGTCGCCTGGAGAGCGCCTTGCTCGCGGCAAAGCCCGATGGCGTTGTGCAGTTGTTTTACGATTTGGAGGGCGAGGGAGCAGCGAGCCACCACGCACAGGTGCATCTTGACCAGTACAGCGGCCGGGTGTTGCGGGTGGATGACGGTCGCAAGCCCTCTGCCGCGCAGGCAATTATCAACTGGGTGGGACCACTGCACTACGGCACCTACGGCGGCGCACCTGTGCAGGCTCTATACGTGTTGGTCGGCCTGGCTCCCGGTACATTGTTTCTCACCGGTTTCTCCCTGTGGTTACGCAAGTTGGGCTCGAAGCCACGGCGCGAGACCGGCGTGGCTCCAGGTGAATAGCCCTGAGCCCGGGACGGTTTTCGTAAGCTGGCAACACTATAAGTTTGTTTACACGTCTGAGACTACGTACGGCGGGAGCTATATTATCCAGACAGCTACGCAATATTTGCGTTTGTAGACTGATCAGGCTGCTAGGGTTTCTGCTTTAGCGGGAATGTTCTTACCAGTGATGTTCATAAAGGTGTTGCATGTCCGCATACATGAAAGGTTTGAAGACCACCACGCTGGTGTCCTTCTTGAGAACACACAGAGGGGACCTTGCCCACTACACAGGTGGGGGTAACGTCGATGTTTGCTTTGATAAATATGTAACCAGAGACGATCTGATCACCGACTGCTGGCAGGAAATCACCGAGATTGAGCAGGAACTGTGCCGCCGTGGGGAGACAGTACCCGCGCCTCTCCATGCACTCCCTCAGAGAGCCCGACCACTTGCTCAGGTGGGTGGACACAGAACCCGTCCGTCCCTGAGTGCGGTCGTTTCGTCTACCTGGGCAGAACTGATGGCTACCCTCAAATCTGCCTGACCCTCGTTGGTCTACGTCCGTATTGATTACTGCCGGTAAACTTCAGAGCCTGAGAACCGCAGTTGCCCATGCAACGGGCGGATGTCTCCAAAAATATTACAAAACGCTCACCGTACGTTGCCAGATGTGCGAAGCAATTGCATGATTAGCTTGTGCCCTCTAGGAAAATAGTCATCATGCTTGTGAGAAGACCTTTGGTTGCACTCGCGGCCACTGCCGCGACTGTAACCCTGCTGGTTATGGGCTTTAGTAAGCTGTATGCCCAGTCCAGTCCGGCCTCCAGTCTCCAGGTCAATTTTCAACCTAGTTCCTCAACCGTCCCGGCAGGGTACACCGAGGACACCGGTGCGGCCTACACAAACGAGCGTGGCTCTGGTTGGGTAAGCCAGGACAGTCTGAGTGATACAACTGCGACACCCCTCGACGTAACCCCCAACTCGCGCGACCGCAATCGCTCGGGTATCGACCCAAGGCTCAACACACTCATCCACATGCAGTTCCCGGACAGCACTTTCAATGAGAGCGCGGTCAGGATCCCGGCAGCCTGGGAGCTTGCTCTACCCGATGGTGCCTACAGCGTTCATGTCGGTGTCGGTGATCAGCCCAGTGACAATGGAGTATATGACAGTCAGCACTCGCTCAATGTCGAGGGAGTCGGTGCTATTGACCGCTTCGAGCCCTCCACCGCGCGTGAGTATGCCCAGGCGCTAGTTCGTGCCGATATTACCGACGGCAAGCTTACCGTCGATGCGATCGGTGGCACCAATACTAAAATCAACTTCCTCCAAATTGCCAGCTACCCCGGCTTCCCGGCTGTCACCTGGGGCAACGCAGCCGCTTCGCCGATCGCGCGCTCGGAGGCGCAGGGCGGCTTCGCCAACGGCAAGCTCTACGTCATCAGTGGCTATATCGACAGCACCTACAAGCCGACCAAACGCTCGGATGTCTACAATCCGGCGAGCAACAGTTGGGCGCGGGTTGCCGATCTGCCCGTGGCGACCACCCACGCGGGCACGGCTATCGTCGGCAAGGATATCTATCTGGCCGGGGGTTACGCGGCCAAGTCAAATGGTTCCCAGGCCTTCTCAAGCAAGAATGTCTGGAAGTACGACACAGCAGCCAATAGCTGGACGGCGCTACCTGCATTGCCAGTGGCGCGCGGATCGGGTGCGTTGGTGGAGTTGGGCGGGGAGCTGCACTTTTTCGGCGGAGCGGACAGTAACCGCCTCGATAAAGGCGAGCACTGGTTCTTGCGCCTCAACGGCGGGACGAGTTGGACAAGTGTTGCACCCATTCCGGACCCACGCTCGCACATGGGCTACGCCTCGCTGGGCGGCAAAATTTACGCCATCGGAGGCCAGCACGGCATCGATGCAAACCTGGTCACCCAGGCTTCTGTATACGTCTGGGACCCGGCCACGGGCGCGTGGTCTCAGGTGGCAAGCCTGCCCACGGGCCGTTCGCACATCTCGTCTACAACTTTCGTCATGGACAACCGCATCGTGGTCCTCGGTGGGGAAATTGCCCACACTAAACCAGTCCCCGACGTGACAGCCTACGACCCGCTGACCAATGGCTGGACAGCGCTCACCCCCCTGCCTGCCAAGCGGCATTCGGGTGTCGGCGGCGGTTTTGGCGACCGCCTCTACTACACCACGGGAGGGCTGTCGATTAAGACTACCTACAGGGGTACACCCGGATACAATACGTCGGCAGCTCTGACACCAAGCAAGCGCATGTGACTACCTCACATGCTTAGAAACAGTCTGATGTAGAGCCCACCGGACGGCTTTGGACAGATCCAAAGCCGTCCGGCAAAATTACCTAAACTGATTCTTAACGACATTCTTCAGCCGTGCAATTGGTGATTTCTCCCCGTACTTGCCCTTATTGGCGTGGGGAAAGGGCTCATCAGGTATGTCTTTTCCTAAAAAATTGCAGAGCTTGTCCCATCCGCTTTCTTCTTCCCAATCAACAATAAGTAAATCTTCCGATCGGTCACGAAAATAGCGTTCAACTTCGGCGTTGTGCCTCTCGTATCGCTCAACAAGGTCTGACTCTGATACTTCAGGAAACGGCAATCCGTATAGGATTCGTCGTATTTCGCTTGCTCCTTCCGATGCATCACCCTGGTTGGCTAGCATATTTTTGTAACTGAGAATCCATTTTTCGGACTTCCTGCTTGTCAGGACGAACAGACTATCAGGGTAGGCTTTGTCAAGCTCTTTGTACAAAATGATCCAGGGCCAGTCTTCAAACGTTTCCTTTTTGTCCGCTAACTTCATGACCCGAGACAGATCTCCTCTGCCTACATCTTTTACCAACCCCAAGTCCTGACTCTGATGTTTGTAGCCCAGGATTTTAAAGCAGTCGCCTAGGGTCGTCGTGCCTGTCTTAGCCCAACCGATTCCAAAAATCTTGGTCATTTATCCTCCGATATCTTGCTACATAACTATTTATCAGACTGACGTAGGTAGTTTGGCCGGGTTTGCGTAGCTAATCTCTGCTCGAACTCAGCGGTAGGTAAATATCTAAGCAAGACCACTGCCCTCCTAGCTCAACTGAGTAATTCGTAAACGCGGCGGTAGGCATTGAGACCCTGGTCTATCTGCTGCCGGGCTAGCTCAAGCAGTTGCGGCCTCACGGTCTCAGCCGATTGCCAGGCGT
Organism: Gloeobacterales cyanobacterium ES-bin-141; assembly: GCA_014380935.1. Lineage (GTDB taxonomy): Bacteria > Cyanobacteriota > Cyanobacteriia > Gloeobacterales > Gloeobacteraceae > JACMIX01. Next base: position 7,067 of record JACMIX010000250.1, read on the forward strand.
TATCGACGCTGCGCTTCAATTTCTCAGGGAAGTTTTCATCGTTTAAAGAAACTATCTGACAACCGATCCCCCCAAACTGCTCGGCCAGACCCAAGAACTTGCCTACGTAATATTCGGACTTGACCAGACCAACGATCGGGATTCCCTGGGCAAGCGCAAAAACGCCTCCGTGGTAACTTCCGGTCACGACCACGCGGCAACTGCTTACCTGCTGGATAACTTTGCCCGGTGTGTCGAGAC
>JACMIX010000251.1 GCA_014380935.1 Gloeobacterales cyanobacterium ES-bin-141
ACGCGTGCCTGGGTTCAGCTTGGTTTCTCAACCAGACTAACCTGAAAGGACCGGATTCGTGTGCGCAAGCACACCTATTGGGGCCGAAAGATAGCACTCGCCCGCCGGTCAGCACCCACATCGACCACCAAGTGGCACCTGTCTTGCAAGACAGGCGGATAAAACACTGCCTGGGGCAATGCCTCCCAGAAGGACTCGACAAAACGGTCGATAGCCGCGTCGTCCATCCCGCCCAACCCCGACGTACGCAGGGACTGCTCGGCCTGGCGCCGCCAGGTTTTGCTCATGGTCGGGTCTTCCGGCCGCAGGATCATCAGTCGGTCCAGGCAATCCCATAGCGGCAGGTAGTCTACCAGTTGTTTATTACTCCGCCGCGCCGCGTCCGTCGTGAGCCCCGACGGTTCGACCGGACGCACTCCGACGAACCAGCCCTCGAAGAGCACGATATCTGGGGTCGCCATGTACAAAGACCAGCCCGCCGGCAACGGCCCGGCGAGCAGACTCGATTGGCCGAGACCTTGAAGCGTACACCCGCCCTGCAAATCACAGATCACTGCGAGGGGCGTACCATCCGGGTAAACGACATCGACGACAAGCCACGACATCGGCAAAGGACTACCCATTTCTACGGGTAGAGCAACCACCTGCCCCGCAACCCGGCAGCCGGTCAGCACAAAATCGCTGCCGCGCACGAGGCCCGAGAGTTGCAGGCCCGGCTGCAGTTCGACCCAGGCGAATCGGTCCCCTGTGCCCTTCCAGGCTCCCTTCTCGAAGCGCGGAACCCAGATAGGGAGGGTGTCCGCATGCAGGGCTTTGAATGTAGCGAGTCCGAGGGCGCAGTCGTGAGTGCCAGGTGGACCGCGATGGGCAATGCCCGCCTGAAGACGCTCTCGGGCGCTCAGGTAAAAGTCATCGAGCGACAGGCTGACTACTTTCAGTCCAAGTTGCTCCAGCAGGTATTTGAGGAGGGTGACCGCTGTCGTCTTGCCGCTACCTTGCGGGCCGAGTACGCCCTGAAAAAACGGTCGTCCTGTCACCCGTTGCCGGGCGATATCGACTGCAAGCGGTAGCCACAACCGCCAAAGTTCGTCGAGTGGCGGGCCGAAGTCTGGTAACTCTGGATATATGCGTCTCAGCAAATCGATTTGAAGGTGTGCCTGTGTTTCTAGAGAAGCTGACCAATGGAGAGCTGTCGCCACTTCACCCAGAGCCGCCGCCAGCTGCCTGAAATGCCCGGCCTCTACGGGCTTTCCCAGCACCAGATCCCGAAGATAGAGGTCTGCACAGGCCAACTCTACTTCCCCCGTCATAGGCATTTTTTACTAGACAGCCTTACTGGCTCAGAGTAAAGTAAAGAAAAGTGAAGAGAGTTTGAATACGTTGAGTTTCTACGTGTAGAAATCTGCTCTCTTAACGAGTATCCCCAAGGTCAAGGGAAGGACGGTTGCGCGCTATGGACCTGGTTGAATTCGGTTGGCTTGTCCCGCTGTACTGTGCTCTCGGTGCGCTGTTTTCTCTACCCTGGGCACTCGGACAGTTGAAGGGCCAGAAAGTGGCAGCCTTCGGCGGACTCGCTTTTACCACCCTCGGCCTGGTGCATGCGAGCTTGATTTTGCCCCAGGTGCTCAGCGGCGCGGGCGGTGTTCACCAGATTCCCTGGCTCGATTTCGGATTTTTGCAGATTGAATTGAGTGCGCTCATCAATCCGCTCAGTGCCGGGATGCTGGTCCTGGTGAGTGCTGTGAGCGTGCTGGTGCAGATTTACTCTCTCGGCTACATGGACCACGAGCCCGCCCTGGCGCGCTACTACGGCCTGATCAACTTCTTCACGATGGCGATGCTCGGGCTTGTCATCTCCAACAACCTGCTGCTCATGTATGGCTTTTGGGAGTTGATGGGTCTTGCCAGTTATCTGCTGGTCGGCTTCTGGTGGTCAAAGCCAGCTGCCACCGCTGCCGCCAAGAAAGCCTTCTTGACCACGCGCATCGGTGACTTTCTGCTTCTGGTC
>JACMIX010000252.1 GCA_014380935.1 Gloeobacterales cyanobacterium ES-bin-141
ACGTTCATCTCCACCTCGGACATTCACCTGCAATACCAGCTAAAGAAGTCCAGGAGCGAAGTGCTTTTAATCGCTGAAGAAATGGTCGCCTACGCCAAATCTTTGCAGGAGGACGTGGAGTTTTCGCCCATGGACGCTATTCGCTCCGATCCGGAGTTTCTCTATCAAGTCCTCGAGCGTGCCATCGCAGCCGGGGCAACGACAGTGAACATTCCAGATACCGTCGGCTATACGACGCCGGGCGAGTTTGCCGTTTTGCTTCAGGGCATCCGCCAGAACGTCCCCAACATCGAACGGGTGGTTATCTCGGTGCATTGCCACGACGATCTGGGTCTTGCCGTCTCCAACTCCCTGGAGGCACTCAAGAATGGCGCACGCCAGATCGAGTGCACCATCAACGGCATCGGCGAGCGAGCAGGCAATGCGGCTCTCGAGGAGATTGTCATGGCGCTGCACGTGCGCAAACAACACTTCAACCCCTACTTCGGGCGTCCCACCGATTCGACCGAGTCTCTGTGTGCCGTCGATACGCGCCAGATCTACAAGACCTCGCGCCTGGTCTCCAATTTGACCGGCATGCTGGTGCAACCCAACAAAGCCATTGTCGGGGCCAATGCCTTTGCACACGAGTCGGGTATCCACCAGGATGGTGTACTCAAGAACCGTCTCACCTACGAAATCATGGACGCCGAGACCGTCGGCCTGACCGAGAACCAGATTATCCTCGGCAAGCACTCCGGCCGCAACGCCTTTCGCACCCGCCTCAGCGAGTTAGGCTATGAACTGGGAGACGCAGACCTCAACCGGGCCTTTCTGCGCTTCAAGGAACTAGCCGATAAAAAGAAGACCGTCAGTGACTGGGACCTCGAAGCAATCGTCGGTGACGAGACACGGCTCGCCCCAGAGGCTTTCCGGCTCGAACACGTCCAGGTCATTTGCGGAGATCACGAGCTGCCCACCGCCACAGTCAGACTGATTGGTCCCGATGGGACGGAGCGGGTCGATGCGGCGGTCGGAACGGGGCCGGTCGATGCGGTTTATAAGGCGATCAACCGCCTCACCAATGTGCCCAATGAACTAATTGAGTTTTCGGTCCAGTCCGTTACGGGCGGGATCGACGCAATAGGGGAGGTGACGATCCGTCTGCGCCATCAGAACCGCACCTTCAGCGGCCACAGCGCCAACACCGACATCATCGTCGCCTCCACGCGTGCTTACCTCAACGCACTCAACAAGCTCTACTTTGCCCTCGAGAGTCCCGTACCCCTCCTGAACGCTCTCGACGCCGGGGTAGGAGCACAAATCTAATCAACGCGAACCCTGATAGGGCGACCGGGGATCACGCACAAATAAAAACACCAGAATAGCGCCGATTACAAACCCACCGGCGTGCGCCCAGTAAGCCACGCCTCCCTGCTCCATACCTACTGCCGAGCGCGCACCCAGATCCGCCACGCCGTAGAAAGCCTGCTGCACAAACCACCATCCCAAAAACCAGATGGCCGATATCTTGAAGGGGATGGGGATGAAACCGAGTGGAAAGATCGCCTGCACTCTGGCCTTGGGAAACTGCACAATATAGGCCCCTAGCACCCCGGCAATCGCTCCGCTCGCTCCAAGTGAGGGGATCGACGAATCAGGATTAAAGAAGACCTGAACCAGGATCGAGAGCGCTCCACACAGCAAATAGAAGACCAGAAATCCAAAGTGTCCCATCCGGTCTTCAACGTTGTCACCGAATATCCATAAATAGAGCATGTTGCCGGCCACGTGTAAAAATCCGCCGTGCAAAAACATAGCCGTGATGAGCGGAGTCAGTTGAGTTGCGGCACCGACGTCCCCATTGATTAGATCTCCAAAGGCCGGTGCGATTTTGTTGGAGACAGCTGCGTATCGATTGAAAAAACCTTCCAGGGAGGCCTCACCCAGTGAGAGTTCGTAGACGAATACGACAATGTTGGTCAAGATGAGCGCGTACGTCACATAAGGGACGTTGTAACTGGGATTCTCGTCCCGAATAGGAACCATGGCAAGTCCTGGCTGATGCTTCACCAAATAGTAAAGTTTTTGAAAGATTTATGGATGTGTCATGAGGCAGAATCCTCTCGACATCTTCTCAGGGCGCTCCGTTGGGGCACGATGCATTGTGCCCGTACATGAGGAAGAATCTCCCCGACCTCTCAGGCACTCAGTTCGTCAAGCTTGGAGCGGACTTGCTGAATGTCCTGCCATGTGAGCCACTTGGGGCTGCCGACTTCACGGCTCTGATTTCGCAATAGAAAGGCCGGATGCAGTAGCGGCATCACCCAGCGTCCATCCCAATTTATCCACTGACCGCGAATCTTGGTGATGCCGCGCTTGTCTCCGAGTAAGCCCTCCACGGCAGTTGCGCCGGTCAGCAAGATGATCTGTGGGTCTACCAGGCGGATCTGTTCTTTGAGATAGCCGACGCAGGCGTTCATCTCCTCGCCGGTTGGCTTGCGATTGCTGGGAGGGCGGCACTTGACGACGTTGCAGATGTAGGTGTCCTGTTCTGAGTCCAGCTTCACTGAGGCAAGGATCTTGTCGAGTAACTGGCCTGCTTTGCCAACAAAAGGCCTGCCGGTCAAGTCTTCGTTTTCTCCGGGACCTTCGCCCACAATCATCACTGGGGCATGGGGATTACCACGGGCAACCACGGCATACCTGCGATTGTTGCCAAGCTCGCACCGGTGGCAGCGGTTGCAGTGCTCGATCAAGCCGTCTAGGTTCTCGTAAGTGCCAGGCAAAATGGGAGTTGTCACATCCTGCGGTATCTGCTCGGAGTCAATCGCCTCAGAAGGGAGCAGTCCGAACAGGTCGGTTTGTCCGTCAGTCATGATGGGCTTACGTACGTCCTATCTATTTTACGCCTACGCAATTGACAGAACGTACTGTCTAAGTAGCAAATACGTGACGACACACAGCCTGATCTTAAAGAAGAACAGGGCGCTCACGACGGATATTCTTGCACAGCCGGATCTGATTGCCCGGTGGCTGCCAGTGAACTTCATCGAAAATCTGCCGCAGAATGTAGAGCCCGCGTCCACATTCGGACTCCATACAGGGTCCGCTGCTACTTGTACTTGCATCCCGGCAATTGCCCGCAGCAAATCCACCGCCCTCATCGGTGATGGTCCAGACGTACTGCTGGATGTTGACTGTGAAGTGAACCGTGACCTGTTTGCACGGATCCAGGCAGTTTCCGTGCCGAGCCGCGTTGACCAGTGCCTCTTGTAGACCGAGGCGCAACTCGCACCGCCACAAAGGCAAGACCTCTACAAGCAAGAGGTCCAGGACCGGCCGCAGATAGAGAGTCGATGCAAAACTGACTGTGTTATGAATTTGTCGTCTTGATGGGTGGAGAGAAATAGCAATCACGAGTATCTCTACCTTTTAGCACCAGGACCTATATTCCTATTGTAGTAAAAGTTTCTCGCGAGCAAGCTTAATTTTTTCAAAACTCACGATCGAATTGTTCCTCAAGATGGATGTGTTGACGGAGCATCGGGAGTGGGTAAGGGTCCCAGTGCTGCTACGAGCGCATCAAAGACGCGCGCAACGGGAACAATCTCCATCTCGACCCCTGCCACGGCAGAACCCTTCGGCACAATTGCCCGCCTGAAACCCAGCTTTGCCGCTTCTTTGAGTCGTAGCTCCGTCTGAGAGACAGTCCGGACCTGACCGCCCAGACCGACTTCACCGATCAAAACGGTATGTGGATCGACGACGCGATCGCGAAAGCTTGCTGCCACAGCGATGGCAATACCCAGATCGGCGGCCGGCTCGGAGACGTCCAACCCGCCTGCCGAGGCAACATAGGTATCGAGCTTGGAGAGAGGAATGCCGACCCGCTTCTCAAGCACAGCCAGGATCTGCAGCAAGCGGTTGTACTCGATACCGGTAGCAGTGCGGCGCGGGGAGCTGTAACTGGTCGGGCTCACCAGGGCTTGAAGTTCGACTACCAGGGGACGAGTCCCCTCGCAGGCCACGATGGCAGTCGTCCCCGGTGCAATGTCTTCCCGGCTCGACAAGAAGAGCTGTGAGGGATTGGCAACCTCGATCAGGCCCTGCTCGACCATCTCGAAGACGCCGAGTTCGTGGGTTGCACCGAAGCGGTTCTTGACCGAGCGTAATAGCCGGTGACTCTGGAAGCGGTCGCCCTCGAAATACAAAACCGTATCAACCAGGTGTTCGAGCACCTTCGGACCGGCCAGTGCGCCCTCTTTAGTCACGTGACCGACGATAAAAAGGGTGATGTTGGCACGCTTGGCCAGGCGCATCAATGCGCCTGCACACTCACGTACTTGTGAGACGGAGCCCGCGGCAGAAGTCAGACCGGACAGGTAGACGGCCTGAATGGAGTCGATAACCGCAACCGCGGGTCTGAGACTCTCGAGCTCGGCAAGCACGATGTCAAGATCCGTCTCGGCAAGCAAGTACAGCTGCGAGGCAGTACTACCAAGCCGTTCAGCCCGCAGCTTGACTTGCTGAGCCGACTCTTCTGCACAAACGTACAGGACCGTCCGCTCTGTAGCCATTTGACGGGCAGTTTGCAGTAAGAGGGTTGATTTGCCGATCCCCGGGTCTCCACCGATGAGAACGAGCGAGCCCGGCACGATCCCACCTCCCAGGACCCGGTCAAGTTCGCCGTACCCGGAGGGCAAACGACTCTGCTGCGACTGAGTGATGGTGTCTATGGGGACAGCCGCGCGAGGACGACCCGCTCCTGCGGACTGCCGGACTGCCCCGGGACGCGCCTGGGCCGGAGGGACAACTACCTCCTCAGTGAAGCTGTTCCAGGCGCTGCACTCCGAGCAGCGGCCCAACCAGCGAGGGCTCTCGTAGCCGCACTCGCTACAGGTAAATTGTGTCCGGGTCTTGGCCATGCCAACCAGCTGAAAATGCCGTTCTCATGTTAGCTCAGGTGGACAATTGACCTCTGGAACTCAAAGAGAGATGAACCTGGTAGAGCCCCTCACCCGCAAGGTAGTGTATGTCGAAACCCAGCCGACGGCAGAGGGTGAGCATCGGACGGTTGTCGCCCATGACGTAACCCTGAAGCCGGTGCATGTGTGAGTGCAGGGCCGTGGTGATCGCCTTTTCGAGCAACTTGCGACCGAGTCCCTGCTGCTGCCAGGGGTCCGCTACCAGGACGGCAAATTCTGCCATTCCCCTCCCTGTATGGACGAGCCGCACCACTCCCAGTTCCGGCGCTCCACCGGGATGACAGACAGCGGTGATGGCAAATTCGCGCGCTCGGTCAAAACTCGTATAACGCTCCACATCCTGGTCGGTCACCTTCGAGCAGTCAGGGATTTGAAAAAAACGCTGGTGAATAGAGCGCTTCGAACAATCGCGGAACAATTGCCAGTGCAGGGAAAGATCGCCTGAGCACAAGGGCCTCAGCAAGACCGGAGTACCGTTGCGCAACTGCCACGTTTCCTCGGGGGCCTCCAGGTAGCCCGCTTCCATACCGGCTCCTCCGACTCACATTATGTCGATGATTGTACCCCGCAGGCCAAATCCGGTGCGGCAATACGTATCTTGTAGTGGGGATAACCGGCCTGGACCCCCGTGAAAGCCTCCCTACAATAGCGTTAGTGAGCGCGTTCGCTCCGTCTGCGGGGAGGAAAAACTTACCATGCAACCCACCAATCCCAATCAGTTCACCGAAAAAGCCTGGGAGATCATCGCTCGGGCACCGGACATTGCCAAACAGGCAAGACAACAGCAGCTCGAGAGCGAACATTTGATGAAGTCGCTGCTGGAGCAAGAGGGCCTGGCAGTCAGTATTTTCAGCAAAGTGGGAGCCGATACCCAGAAACTGCGCGACCGCACCGAGCAATTCATCAACCGCCAGCCCAAGCTCGGTGGCACGAGTGAAAACATTTACCTGGGCCGCAGCCTCGATACCCTGCTCGACCGAGCCGAGGAATATCGCAAGCAATACGGGGATGATTTCATCTCGATTGAGCACCTGATCCTGGCCTTTCTCAAAGATGACCGTTTTGGCCGGTCGTTGTACCGAGAAGCAGGTCTTAGCGAGCAAAAACTCAAAGAGGCAGTTGACCAGATCCGGGGCAGCCAGAAAGTCACAGACCAGAACCCCGAGGGCAAGTACGAGGCGCTCGAGAAGTACGGGCGTGACCTCACGCAGCTCGCACGCGAAGGCAAGCTCGACCCGGTAATCGGGCGCGACGATGAAATTCGCCGTACCATCCAGATTCTTTCGCGGCGCACCAAAAACAACCCGGTGCTGATCGGCGAGCCCGGCGTCGGTAAGACGGCCATTGCCGAGGGTCTTGCCCAGCGCATCGTCGGTGGCGACGTACCCGAATCGCTTCAGGACCGTAAACTCGTTTCCCTGGACATGGGAGCGATGATTGCCGGGGCCAAGTACCGGGGCGAGTTCGAGGAGCGCCTCAAGGCTGTGCTCAAGGAAGTCACCACAGCCCAGGGACAGATCGTGGTCTTCATCGACGAGATCCACACAGTGGTGGGCGCGGGGGCAACCCAGGGTGCCATGGACGCGGGCAACCTGCTCAAGCCGATGCTGGCTCGGGGTGAATTGCGCTGCATCGGTGCCACGACCCTCGATGAGTACCGCAAGTACATCGAAAAGGACGCAGCCCTCGAACGGCGCTTTCAGCAGGGCTATATCGATCAACCCACGGTCGTGGATACGATCTCCATTCTGCGTGGCCTCAAGGAGCGTTACGAAGTTCACCATGGTGTACGCATTTCGGACTCTGCCCTGGTGGCGGCGGCGGTACTCTCGGACCGCTACATCTCGGAGCGTTTTCTGCCCGATAAAGCCATCGACTTGATGGACGAGGCAGCGGCCAAACTCAAGATGGAGATTACCTCCAAGCCCGAGGAACTCGATGAGATCGACCGCAAGATCTTGCAGTTGGAGATGGAGCGGCTCTCACTCGGCAAAGAGAGCGATGCCGCGTCGCGCGAGCGGCTCGAGCGCCTCGACAGGGAGCTTGCCGACCTCAAAGAAGAGCAGGCCAATTTCAACGCCCGCTGGCAGGCCGACAAACAGGTCATCGATCGCATCCAGAGTCTCAAAGAAGAAGCTGACCGGCTCAACATCGAGATCCAGCAAGCGGAGCGCGACTATGATCTCAACCGAGCTGCCGAATTAAAGTATGGCAATCTCGATCAGAACCAGAAGCAGTTGCGCGAGGCCGAGGCTTACCTGGAGGAAGTTCAAAGTGCAGGACGCTCTCTACTCCGAGAAGAGGTCACAGAAGAGGACATTGCCGAGATTATTGCCAAGTGGACGGGCATTCCGGTCAGCAAACTGGTTGAGTCCGAGAAGGAGAAGTTACTTCAGCTCGAAGACGAACTGCACAAGCGGGTGGTCGGCCAGGATGAGGCGGTCACGGCTGTGTCCGATGCTGTCCAGCGCTCGCGTGCGGGTCTGTCTGATCCCAACCGGCCGGTGGCAAGTTTTATCTTCCTGGGTCCGACGGGTGTGGGTAAGACCGAGCTTGCCAAGGCGCTCGCTGCCTTCTTGTTCGATACCGAGGACGCGATGGTGCGCATCGACATGTCCGAGTACATGGAGAAGCACACGGTCTCGCGCCTCATCGGTGCGCCTCCGGGCTACGTGGGGTACGAAGAGGGCGGTCAGTTGACCGAGGCGGTTCGCCGCCGTCCCTACACGGTGATCTTGTTCGACGAGGTCGAGAAGGCCCACCCGGACGTGTTCAACGTCATGTTGCAAATCCTCGATGACGGGCGCGTTACTGACTCCCAGGGTAGGACCGTGGATTTCAAGAACACGGTCATTATCCTGACCAGCAACATCGGCTCGCAGTTCATCCTCGACCTGGGCGGGGACGATACCAAGTACGAGTTGATGCAGGAGCGGGTGATGGAGGCGATGCGTTCGCACTTCCGGCCCGAGTTTCTCAACCGCGTGGACGAGATGATCATCTTCCGCAACTTGCGCCGCGACCAGCTGCGCGAGATCGTCAAATTGCAGGTCCAGCGTCTTGAGAAGCGTCTCGTGGACCGCAAACTCGCACTCAAGCTCTCAGACGCGGCGCTCGACTTCATCGCTGAGGTGGGTTATGACCCCGTATATGGGGCACGCCCGCTTAAGCGAGCTATCCAGCGCGAGTTGGAGACGCAGATCGCCAAGCGCATCCTGCGCAATGAGTTCGGTGATGGAGACACGATATTCGTGGATGTCGAGTATGAGCGGCTTGCCTTCAAACAGCTGCCTGCTACCCTTTCCGTTTGAGAGTTGAGTGGTGGAATTTGAAAGGGTCACCATCTGCAGCCGCGCCGAGTGGCGGGCGTGGCTTGCAGCTAATTACGAGCGCACCGAAAGCATCTGGCTTGTCACCTACAAAAAACGCAGTGGCCTGCCCTACGTATCCTATGACGCCGTTGTCGAGGAGGCATTGTGCTTTGGCTGGATCGACAGCCGCCCCAACAAGCTGGACGAACAGCGCACCATGCTGCTCCTTTCGCCGCGCCGGTCCGGTAGCCCGTGGTCGAAGATCAACAAGGAGAGGGTGGCACGGCTTATCGAAGGGGGCTTGATGACTCCTGCTGGCCTCGCAAAAATTGAGCGTGCCAGGGCTGACGGCTCGTGGTCGGTTCTCGATGACGTCGAGATGCTCGTCGTCCCCGACGACCTGGCCACGGCCCTGGCTAACGATCCCCTGGCGCAGCGATATTTTGAGGCGTTCGGACCGTCGTCAAAGAAAGGCATCCTTCAGTGGATAAAGAGTGCGAAGCGGCAGGAGACGCGGGAGAAGCGCATTGCCCAGACCGTCGAATTAGCGGCGCAAAATATCAAAGCGAACTACCCGCAGTGAGTGCGGCCTTTGCAGTGGTGCCTCAGCAAAGCGCGAATTTCGTCATCCACTGCCGCTCTCGACTGATATGAGGAATTTTTAAGCCCTGGCCGTCGCAGTCGATACAGTGAACTTGAACAATCGGCAGGATACGCAGTGGCCATGACAAGTCTGCGAGTCAGCTTAGGGAGAGTTGTTCTATTTACTTTGCTTGTTCTGGCACCACTCGGCGTAGTCGAGGCAAGCAAAGCCGAACTGACCAATAGGGCAGTGGACACTCAGCAACCGGGGCAGCCGCAACTACAACAGCAGCTTGCCGGTATCGCCTCAAAATTACAGGGCAGAGCGGGTGTAGCAGTGCTGCACATCGAGTCCGGACGCAAAGTGGTGCTCAACGGTAACGACCGCTTCCCGATGGCGAGTGTCTACAAATTTCCGATCGCCATTGCCGTCCTCGACCGGGTTGACCGGGGGGAGATTCGCCTGGACGAGCGTCTGACGGTTCGTGCGTCTGATTTGCGTCCGGCGAGCCAGCTTGCCGAACGCCCGGACGTGGTTGGTTCGTCCGTTCCCGTGCGGGAACTCCTCGAGTTGATGCTGCAAACAAGCGACAACACGGCCTCGGACCTGCTGCTCAAACGGGCGGGCGGGCCGCAGGCGGCGAGCGAGCAGTTGCAGAGACTGGGAGTCCGCGATATCCGCATCGACCGGCCCGAGCTGGAGTTGATAGCAGACTCGAGTGGGGTGGAGCGTCTGCCGCCCGAACCCGAACTGACCCTGGCAAAATTTGAGCAACTTCTGGATACGGTTCCTGCGAGCAAGCGTGAAGCAGCCGTGCGTGCCTATGCCCAGGATCCTCGCGATACGGCGACACCCGAGGCGATGCTTCAGTTGCTCGTGCGCGTCCAGCAACGGCAGGTACTCAAGCCCGAGAGCAACCAGTTGCTCTTGGACATAATGGAGGGCTGCAAAACCGGGGCGAAGCGTATTCGCGGACGTCTGCCCGCCACGGCCCGCGTTGCCCACAAGACCGGGACGAACGGCGGCAGTGCCAATGACGCCGGGATCATCACCCTGCCTGGCAACAGGGGACACCTGGCAGTCGTTGTTTTCGTAGATGCTGCTACTGCATCGCTCAAAGAGCGCGAGCGGGTGATTGCCGAAGTTGCCGGAACGACCTACGACTTCTTCGCGCGCTAGTTGAGTGCCGCCAGCAATGAGGTTCAAGATCCAGGTTGCCGGCCTCCCAGGCGCCGGTCTGTGGCTTCTGGAAGCTCGTGCACTGAGATTGTCGCGTAGGGTCCGCGCTTCATCCCGCCAATCATAAAGCGGATAAAGTCACCCAGCGCCTCGACCATGCGGGCGCTGCGCAAGGGTCCGCAGTCGGTTGGGACGAATCCGATCTGCTCGGCGAGGCCCGCGACCACCTGCTTCGCGTCCGCGTCGTCACTGCACAGGAAAACGGAGACAGCATGGTCCTTCAGGGGCTCGGGCGAGAGCTCGAACACTTCTTGCGCAAAGGTATTGAAGGCTTTGACGACGCGGGCCTGGGGTATCTGGGAGGCCAGCTTCTCCGCGAGCGATTCTTCCATCAGGGGACCAAAGGCATACCCTTCAGGAATTTCCCGGTTGTTGCAGTCGATGACGACCTTGCCGTCCAGAACAGCAGTGGAAGACAGGACCGCCGATGGTTCGACTCCGCGAATGGCATAGAGGATGACATCGCCAAACTGAGCTGCCTCGTCGTCGGTGCCACCCTGCGCACCGTGCCCGGCAAGCTCAGCTGCCTGTGCTCCCTTATCCGCATCCCGAGCCCCAAACAGAACTTCGTGTCCCTGTTCAGCCCACAAGATGCCTAGCGACCGGCCCATGTTGCCGGTTCCAACAATACCAATTCTCATCGCCCCTCCTTGAGTACAATCAAGTGCTATTGCAGATTATTTCTGGCGCGCTGCGGTTTGTTCGTCATACTCGCATCTGCACGGTTGTGGAGTGTTGATAAGCTCATCGGTGGGGTAATGCTGTGCTTTTAATCTCTCGAGAATTCCCTGGTAGGTGAGCAGGTCTTCAGTGGTCTCCAGTTCGGGCTTTCTGGAGATGATTGTGATTTAAGGCAAAGATCTGCCGTTTCGGCAATACTTTGCCTGCGATTTGATTTTTGAGTAGGTACCTCGCTGCAACAGCGAGGACGAGAGGATCTAAATGTTGAGCATCGACTCGAAGGCTTCTAGGGTGCTGTAGAGCGCGTCGTGTCTCACTTTTAAATCGGCCAATTCTTGTTCTAGCTTGAGCCTGTCCTGCTCACATTCTTTAAATTCTTTTTGCAATCTATCTGTAATTATTTGAAGTCTATCATTCGGGGACAGGCCGTTTGCTCCGTTCTGTACTGGTTTAGGCGAGATTGGTGGCACAGGTGGAATACCAGAGGCGTGGGAGTTTGAGGCCATCAATTTCCAGGGGGTGTCTTCTGAAACTGGTTAGCTGAGAGCTTTCTAGCCCATGCCATGCGGGTGGCGTTTCTTGAGCCGTTTAAAGTCCTGAGCTAGGGGCATAGGGTCCTGCCCCCTTAACTCGTGCACCCCCCGGAAATTGATGGCCTCCTAATCGATGAGATGCATTGCGTGCAAGTATTTGAAAGATCAGGCTGAAAGTTGAAATGCTCCACGACTTCAAAATCAGCTTCCATACCCCAA
>JACMIX010000253.1 GCA_014380935.1 Gloeobacterales cyanobacterium ES-bin-141
GAGCATGTTGTAGCCGGCCACATCGGCCAGGGTAAGACCAAAGAGCTTCTCCCAGGCACGGTTGACCCGGAGTGTCCAGCCGTCCGGGGAGAGGATCTGCATACTGACGGGCGACTGCTCGAACTGGGTCCGAAAACGGGTTTCGGAGACGCGCACGGCGGCCTCGGCCCGCTTACGTTCTGCTACCTCAAACTGTAAAGCTTCATTGGCCTTGAGTAGGGCCGCGTTCTTGCAGGCGAGGCGCTCCACCATGGTCGCGTCGGTAAAAGTGACCACGACACCCTGCACCTTGCTCGCCTCGACGAGTGGCAGGCAGGTGTACTCGACCGCGAAAGCGCTTCCGTCTTTGCGCCAGAACACCTCCATGTCGATCTGAATCGTCTGGCCTGTATGGGCTGCACGGTGGAAAGGAGACTGGGAACGCGGATAGGGCGAGCCGTCCGCGTAGCTGTGCAGGATGAGCGCGTGCATGTCCCGGCCCGGGAGCGTTTTTGCCTCGTAGCCAAGCAACCGGGCAGCCGCCCGGTTGGCGAAAGTGCAATGCCCTTCGAGGTCTATGCTGAAGAGTCCCTTGGGAATGGTGTCCAGCAGCATGTGCAAAGGAGCACCGGAGCACACCGTACTTTCTTGTGAACTGTTCATGAAATCGTGCCTCCAATACATGCTGAGCCCGGCCTGTACCTAATCTGTACATGCTACTTTGAAGACCCAATTAGGTCGTTGATAGCGCGTTGTCGTCGTAAAGCACTCACCGACGCGGAGATCACATCAAAGGGCAGAAGCGATGCACTGTGAAGCTGTGGAACGGCACCATCGCCAGGGGCGACAGGGTGAGCAGCAGCCACGCCCACGACCAGGGTGTGGTGGTAGAGACGGGCTCCTGCTCCAGCAAAGCTTCTACCCGCTCGACCAGACGTCCGTTAGACGTGGTGATGGATGCACAGAAGGTGGCGTCACAAAGGTTTATAGAGCCTGCCGTCTTGACCAGGGCCTCAGCGAGGAGCAACCGATCAACCCGGCTTGCGGCCCAGTTGTCGGCACGTAGTTCCCGGATGGCCAGCAATTCGTGCCAGAGCGCTTCGGTGTTGGGCAGCCAAATAGTGGCATGGCGCACCCAGCCCAGCCAGAAAAACCAGAAGGTGTCACGGTAGTGGCGGTGGGCCTGCTCGTGGGCGAGCACCGCCTCCAGGTGGGGTTCCCCGAGTTGAGTGAGCAACCCCCGGCTCACGACAAGTTCGGGCTGCCAGAAACCTACCTGAGCGATGAACAGATGGGGCGTCTCTACCAGGCGACCGGGCTCGCCGGCAATATCGAGTGCGGGGTAGGCCCGAACCGCCCGTGTGTAATGCCATCCTTTCCAGGCAAGTAACAGGCCCCGGACCAATGCCAGAGCCAGGAAGCCCAGGCTGAGCATGCAGGTGAGCAGATCGTCCCAGTGCCACATGCCCTGTGGTCGCATCCAGACAATCGACAGGGCGGTCGTCGCAACCAGCAAAGGGGGTGCCAGAAAAAGGAGCAGTACGCTTGACCAGCGCTCCTGCCAGGGGCCTTGTGGTCGAGGTATCAACCGCAGGCCAGCGCTCACCAGCAGGGCAAGCAGCAGCATTGTGATGTGCATCAGTCCTCCTCCCGGGCTTTGCGAACCGCTTCGATACGGCGGGCAATGGCCTCGAGCTGCTCAAGGCTCGCGTGGTCGAGGCTGTCGGCAAAGGCAGCCACCACCTCGGGCGTACCGACCGAGAGAAAGAGGCGCAGGCGGTCGTGGGCCTGCCACACCTGGGCGTCCGCACGTGAGATCAGAGGACGCCAGTAAAAGGTGCGGCCCGTCGCGTCACAGGCAAGCCAGCCTTTATGGGTCAGACGGCGCAGTACGGTCGTCACCGAGGAGTAAGTCAACTCCCGATCGGGATCACTCAACAGCCGCTCGTGAATGTCTTTGACCGTGACGGAATGAAGCTCCCAGACAAGCTGCATAATCTCGGCTTCCAGGGGACCGAGCGAGGACCGATCGGGGCGGTGGTCGGGTAGGGGTGACATGGGTGCTTGGAGCGAGTGATTTGATCTTGATACCCTTGAAGCCAAGATGCGCAACGCTTCTGGCGACAATACGAGCAGATGGCTTCAGGTTAGCTGTTGTCGTTGTTCTTGGTGGTGTATTGGGCTTGTTCTTTCAGTTCTTCGAGTTCGTCGATGAGTTGCAGGACAGTGATGGCGATGTCGGGCCGGACTTCCGGCTTGGCGGTGTTGTCTATCTGTGCCTGTGCCCACTGTTGCAGTTGTTCGAGAGTCATCTTCTTATTCTCCAGTCAAGCCAAAGGCCAGGATCAGGATCGTAGCCCCACACCGAATGGATCGGCTCAGCTGAGGCGTTGAAGCCCAAAACCAAACAGGCAGGCAATGGGAAGGCATCGGGGTAGTCTTCGATGATTTGTCCGCCGGTCAGCACTGAGTCGAATACCTCCTGGCGGGAGAGCTGATCGGCGGTGGCTTCACGCACGCTATGCCGGGTCAGGCGCACTCGTCGGTCTAAAGTTGCCTGCACCAGAACATCAAGCTGCATCTACGTCGCTTGCTCTCATGTCATGCAATCCTCCTCCAGCTGTTTAAACTTACGCAAGTTTGACAGCCCGTCTTTTGACAGGCATGGCGAAGTTACCCAAGCATAGAAAAACCTCATCCGTTTTAATGCAATGAAAACCTTCGCCTGGGTCGCGGTTCTGCTGGCATTCCCTTTTGCCGCCGTGGCTGATCCCATTCCGTCCCACTCCGATTTGCCAAGTTATTCCCAGGTGGCCCGTGACCTGCAACCCACTCCCTGGATTGCCCAGTCCAGTCCACCTCAAGAACCATTGACCGCAGAGGAAGCGCCCGTCCTCACTCCCCAGGTCAGGACAAGACAGCCCGCCCCTCCGTCCACCCCGGTGTACTCGATACCCCAGGAGCAAATTCAGCAAAAAGGGGCTCAGAGTCTGGCCGATACCCTCAAGGGCTTGCCCGGCTTCGCGATTAATGACGTCGGACCGGGAGCAGACATTCACACCGGTACTTACTACCGGGGCCAGACCATCAACCAGTCGGCAGTCTTGCTCAACGGCAGGCCCTTCGGCAGCAATATCAATACCTACCACGGTGGGACCGACTTCAACAGTATTCCTGTCGAGGCGATCGACAAGGTTGAGCTGTCGAGTGGTTCGAGCACAACCTTATATGGCTCCGAGGCGGTCGGGGGAGTCATCAACGTGGTGACCAAAAAAGGCCGGGGACCCGCGAAGCTCAACGGGGCAGTAGAGTACGGCTCCCTGGGGCAGTCCAACTACCGGGCAAGCTATGGCGGCTCTACTGACCGAGTGCAGTACAACCTCAGTTACCAGAGTTTCGGGATCAACAACCGCTACCCGGTTCCAGTCGGTGCCGCCAACCGTGACCCCGAGACGGGTCTATTCTTCAACGCTGACACCTATATCAGTAGCTACCTGGGCAGCTTCACATTCGAACTCGACGAGCGCAACACGTTGTCCCTGGATGCAACGAAGTTCTTGAGCCGCCGGGGGCTGATCTACTTCGGCTTCCCTTTGCAGCGGGATCGGCTCGACCACGACGGCCTGAATTTTGGCCTGAGTTGGAAGACCCTGCTCGGCAATGCCGAGGACTC
>JACMIX010000254.1 GCA_014380935.1 Gloeobacterales cyanobacterium ES-bin-141
TGCCATCGTGGGTGCTTTTCTGGCGGGGATGATGTTGTCTGAAATGGCTGAGCACACCAGCATCACCGAGCGTGCCGAGGCGGTAAGCGAGTTCTTCGTGCCTTTCTTCCTGGTCAATATCGGCCTGCAACTGGACATCAGGACTTTCTTGCAGCCTTCTGTTCTTGCACTTTCGGCTATCGCCCTGGTGCTCGCGGTCGTGACCAAGCTGGCTGGTGGAGCGGGAGTATTCGTGGGACGTAAGCCTGACAAGGCGGCAGTGCGCGAGTTTTTTCAAGTCGGCACCGGCATGATTCCCAGGGGTGAGGTGGGTCTCATCGTCGCTCAAATCGGTAGCGGGCTGGGTGTCCTCTCAGCCGGGGTCTACGGCGCAGCCCTGGCCGTGGCGGTCGGCACAACCATCATCGCGCCGCCATTGCTAAAGCTAGCCTTCGCAGGCCAGGGGTCCGACGGTCAGGAACCCGCCGCGGACCCGGGCAACCCAATCGGCTAGATTGGTGACGCGACGTCAGCCTCCGCCCATCTAAGTGAAAACACTTAAGGTACCTGTGCGGTGTGTCTCTCGAGTACAGCTCCAGCTCCCAAGAGAAATTCGTCTGTTGAATTCTTCTGAAATAGACCCGACTCGGGCTTGAGATAACCAGAACACCAGGTTTTTGAGTCGGACAACCTTCGCGGAAGTCCGCTCAAAAACCTGAATACCAGCCGGTTATCTCTGTCCTTCCGGTCAGCATTCATGCGGAATACAAAAAAACTGTATCAGTTGCTACACTATTCACCTTAATTTCTCCGTTATTCTACTGAAGTCACCGTCAAATGAATGTCTATCAGTTCCTCGATGAGTGTCTGACATACCTTCCTCACTTGCAGGTGTTCTGCATCTAGGTTAAGGTTTTCTCGAGTCGTCTAACCCTCGCCAAGATCCATTCCCCCCGATCAACTATGCAAATTCTGCTTCTTCATCTTTTGTTGTGGCCAAGGCATCGACCTGTTCATCTTTTGGGCTGTCGTATAGCCGTGTAGGTCTGCTACCGACTGGCATTTACCTTACCAGCACCCAGCATAGACCCTGCTTCCTTTGCAACAGGCTTGCTCTCATGAAGCATTCCGCGTGAGTCTGCAGTGGAAGGACCCTGAGCTGCACTGTCTGCTGGATGATGTCTGTCGAAGGCAGTTCTGTTGATTAGTACAGTACCTCCATCAAGATGATTTGCTACAGGCTAATCATCTCTTTTGTACATACTCAGTGTAAACCGGCATGAGTCTGCCGGATATTGCACCTGCAGCCAGTGGAACCAGACGGAGCCACCCCCCCCTCCGGAGACCTCTTCCCATGTCCACCCCCCCTGATGATGCGACCCCTCGCCGGGTTGACAACCTCTCAAGCCTCTGTCCTGTGTGCGGGCAACTGTGCATTTGGTACAGAGTACCGACGTTGCTGTACGCGGTCTGCCCGCTGCACGGACGCGTAGAGGAAGCTGTAATCCGCAATTTAGATACTCCGCCGCCCCCGGACGACGAGCCTTCAGCCGGGACGGACTAAAACCTCCCCGGTGCTCGTTGAACCAGCACATTTCCTGGTGCGGTCCCATCCGTGTTGACTTGAAAAGGAATATTCGTCATGCCTCAACCCCCCGAACCTCAACAGCTAATCGCCGATGCTCTGCGTCAACTGGAAGAGGAGAAAAAGCTACCGATGCAATCAGGCAGGCTGGCCAGGGAACTCGCCAGAAACACCAGCCTCTCCCTCAGCACGATGTACCGTTATCAGCGGCTCTGGCGCCGTCACACCTACTCGGCTCAGACTTCTCTGGACATTCACCTGGCAAGGGCAAATCCCCAGAGACGGTTTTTGATCGGTATCCGTATACCGGCCGATCTACTCTTCTGGGTCAAAGCCCAGGCCGACAGGCGGCACATGCGCTATCAGTCGTTCCTGATCGCCTATTTGCAATGGGCAAGCCAGAACCCCTTGATGGCAGACCCGGATTTGGGACTTGATCAACTCGGATCAGCAGACGAACAGGACTGACTCCAGGCGACTAACCACATACCAACCTGCAAACGCTAGTCGTCGGGTGATGCTCTTTTTTGAGCAAACCAGCCCGAGAGCATGCGACGGCAGGCCTGCTCCTCTACCCCGGCAATGACTTGCAGCCGGTGAAAAGCAGCGGGTCCCACGGTCAGGTTGAGGACCGATTGGATCGCCCCGGCCCGCGAATCATCGGCACCGTAGACCAGCAACCGCAACCGTGCCTGCAAGATGGCACTGGCGCACATCGCACAGGGCTCCAGGGTTACATAGAGCGTGCAGCCCTCCAGACGCCAGTCTTGATGTCTGTGACCGGCGGCGCGCAGGGCGATTATCTCCGCATGGGCGGTCGGGTCGTGGTCCTGCTCGCGCCGGTTTGCACCGGTGGCGAGCAGTTCGCCGCCGGAGGTGACAATCACGGCTCCCACGGGCACTTCACCCTCTTGAGCGGCCTGGTCGGCTATTTGCAGGGCGAGACCCATCCAGTGCCGGTGGTTTGTAACGAAATGCATTGAGGGTCTGCCGAACCGCAGCACAATAGAGGTCAGTAGTTCTATCTTCTCCCAATGCCCGCACCAACCAACCCCACGGCTTACAAGATTATCTACGACGGAAACTGCAATCTCTGCGTGACCCTGGTGCAGTCGCTCGAGAGTCTCGACCGGGGCAGGCTGTTCGAGTACGTTCCCATGCAGGACGAGGCAGCCCTGGCACGCCTGGACATCACACCTGACGAGTGCCAACTGGGCATGATCTTGATCGATCCGGCCAATCCCGCGCAACACGTGCAGGGCAGTGCCGCCGCCGAAGAGATCGCCCGCCTGCTGCCTGCCGGGGCGTTATTCATTGACGCCTATCGGGCACTGCCGGGGCTTAAGTGGATGGGAGACCGGGGTTACGAGCAAGTCCGCGACAACCGCTATGCCTGGTTTGGAAAGCGTTCCGGGACGTATCAGTCCATTTACCCGGCCTGTGAGACTACCTGCCGTCCGCCGACACCCGGATTAGATCCGCTTTGAAGACCGGAACAGTCTTTAGCTGTGCTCACCAGCCCATCGTTCCCGGCGTACCTTTGAACGGCCCGACGATGTCCGAGGTGATCCAGCCGCCGTAGAAGTCGCCGGGTTGGGCCTGCACCTGCTCATCACCTACATAGCACTCGTCCATGCGGCTAGCATAAAAGGCGATATGGTCCCGGAGGGCCTGGAAGTCTCCCGTGGGTGCTGCGTAGCTCCAGGCCGCATCCGGCTCCACCCGGTCTCCTACTTGCACAGTCCAGTACGAGGCGTTGCCTTTGAATTCGCAGAAAGACCGGCGGCGGGTAGGTTTGAGACATTCCAGGTGAATGTCCGCCGGTGCAAGGTAATAAACCGGTGGGTGGCTGGTTTCGAGCACCCGCCATCCCTGCCGGGCATCCGCAATGGTCACCCCGTTGCAGACAACCCGGAGGCGCTTGAGGACAGGCTCGAGTCGGGGTGGACGGGGGTAATCCCAGACGGATTCCTGGCCTGGTTGCGGCTCGATCCTGGGCGGGTGGGGCATGGCTTCACCAATGTGTATAAACTCGTCAGCTTGCCGCATTCAGGCGGCTGGCCCGTTTCTGCTTGCCCTGAGCGAGGGCGGGCAGTTGCAGGCGATAGCGGCCCCGACGATCCCTCAAGCGACCCATCGACAACGGAAACCACAAAGGACGCCGCACATCGTCTACGGTCACCGGGATCCAGTCGTAGTGCAACCGGGCCTGCTTGGGTGACAACTCAAGGCGGAAATGCCGGAAGGCATTGGGCGGCCCACCCAGCGACGGTGCACTGAAGTAGGGACGGCGACGGTAGTTCCAGCGTCTCGGTACGTGCAGATGTCCACTCAGGACGGCAAAAACGTTCGGAGAAGCCGCCACCAGTTCGGCCAGCTGAATGCCGTCACCCGGATGCAGACGGAACTCGCGGAAGTAAGCCGGGGCAACAGGTGGGTGGTGGAGGGCAATCAGAATAATCTCTTCGCGGTGAACCAGCAACTGCCAGCGCAACCACTCCATCTGTTCGGCCGGCAAGCGCCCCTGGGCGTGGGGAAAGCGGGGCGGTACTGTATCGAGTACGAGTAGACGGAAGCCCGGTTTGAGTGCAACGCTGTAGTAGAGCTTATCAGGCAACTGCAGGCGGCTGGCAAAATCGGCCTTGGTAAGCCGACCCGGCCAGGGCTGACCAACCACGTCATGATTACCTACACAGACGTAGTAAGGACAGGGCAATCCCTGCACGATCGTTCGAAATTCGTCGAGAGCGGCAGCTTCAGCACGATCAAACAGGTCGCCCGTGAACAGAACGAAGTCTACATTCTTGAGGAGCCCCACTTTAGTTACCGCCGAGCGCAGCAGATCGGCCGGTTGGTTGGATAACCACCATCCCGAAGGCTGTTTGCTGGGGCGCAGATGCGTGTCGGATATCTGCACAAAACTTAGTAAGGATTCAGGCTTCACAAGCGTCTCCACCGAACAGAGGGTAGTCACCGGCGGTCATAAGCTACTTTGACCGGTAACGGTTGCTTCAAAAGGCCGCATTTCTCCCCTATTTTGCCAAACTTACCTCCATTTAGAGAAGCCCATGACCTCAGTGAATATCACGGGGGGCGACGTTAAGAAATATTTATAAGGATATGCGGATCTTGCTTATCTTTTCGTTACAATTGGGAAGGAGAGCATTCTGGAGCACAGATGGTTACTCTCAACCTATCTCAGGAGCGATTCAAGCAGCTTCTGCCTTATTTATCGACAGCTTCGGCCACTTTTCTAGTTCTTGCGCTGGTGACCGGAGTTCTGCTTGCTAGCCACTTCATCCCAACACTGGGTGCGTACGACTCAACCCGCGCCATCACCGATGAAATAACGTTCGGCTGGCTGGTCCGTGGTTTGCACTGGTGGTCCAGTTCACTGGCTCTGATATGCAGCCTGGCGTTCACTTCGCTTGCGTACTGGTTCGGGGTCTTTCGGGGACCGGCAAAGTGGTTGTGGTGGTCAGGTCTCATATTGGGATTGATGCTTTTGGGCGGTAACATCACGGGCTACTACCTGCCACTCGATCAGACTGCCTACTGGCGTCTCATCATTGAGACCCGGCTTCTAGGTGAGGTACCGGTGGTCGGAGAGCTCATCAAGAGCTTTTTGTTAAACGGCACGGGCGTCAGCGCCGCCTCCATCGCCCGCATCAACTGGTTACACACGGTTGTACTGCCTCTATTCACTTCTTTCGCAGTGGTTTGCCATGTTTACGCCGCAAAAAGAGCCAAGCTATTTTGAACGGGTCATGCTGAATATAGAAAGGAGCATCGACCCTCGGATCCTTGGCATTGTCACCACAGTATTCATCTGTGTCGGGCTGGGGGTCGCGCTTGTAGTTCTGCAACCTCCACGCCTCACTGACCTGTACGATCCATTTTTGACTCCACTCAAGGTCATTCCCGAGTGGTATCTGCTGCCTGCATTCGGCGTGGTCAAAGCAGCTCCCTTCAAACTACTCGGTCTGGGGTTCATGGGCCTTGTAGTCGGTGGGTTGTTCTTGCTGCCGTTCATACCGGATTTCAGCAAGCGCCTGCCGGGAGGCAGGTTCCTCGGCCGGAGTCTTTTTGTTGCAGTTCACATCGCCGTGGCTGCCCTTGGTATAGTGACGCTGCTCGAATAGAAGCCTTTGCTCAGGGCCGCACGACATCAAGATAGGTCCGGCCACGCCCGTAGACCAGGATTGCACCGAGATCGATGGTCTGAGCGTCAATTCCGTAGGCGTTAGCTGTGAAGTCTGTCGCACTGACTATGGCTCCATCAGCCGCGCCCGCAGCGACCGTTCCATTGCCGTCAGACCGGGGGATGGTGCTGAAGTACCACCGGTCCCCGGCAGTACTTGGGCCGATATCAATGCCGAGCAACTGGGCAAAGTTGATGACCTGGTTTGGCGTCCCGGTCCGCGTGTTGGTCGCTCCCGCCGTGCCCTTGAGGGCAATGTACGCGTTCGAACCCGCTGTCGCCGTCGGCACGGTGGAGCCGTCAACGCCAATCTGGATATAACTGCCGGAGTTCCTGAACCTGAGTTCTTCCTGGCCACTCGCAATTGCCGAGAGAACGGCGGTTGCCTCGGTGGTCCGGGCCTTGTTCGTCTGGCCCAAAAAGTTTGGCAGGGCAATGGCGGATAGAATGCCAACTATGACCACGGCAACCAATAACTCGAGTAACGAAA
>JACMIX010000255.1 GCA_014380935.1 Gloeobacterales cyanobacterium ES-bin-141
AACGGAGTCGGAACTGGCCGATAGTATTTCGGATAGCGAGGCGCGTCAGGGGATGCAAGACTTCCGAAAGATCACCATTTCGCCGGACGCGATCGCCAGAGCCATCCTGTTTGCAATCGAACAACCAGACGACGTCGATGTTAGCGAAATCATCGTGCGCCCCACCGCTAGCCCTTATTGAAGGAGGGTTCAGACCAGGGTGGCCGGCCGGGAACTTGCCCTGGTCAGGACGGGACGCTTCTGGTTGCGCTCAACAAGGTGCTTGAGGATCTTCTCGAAGTCGTTGAAGACGCGCTCCTCAATACCACGGCGGAGCTTCTCGGCCAGCCGCGGCTCTCCTAGGGTATTCAGGGCATCGCTCAGGTAGCGGACATGGCGTTCCTCATCGCGCAGGACCGACTCGACACCAGTGCGGGTCTGCTGCATCGATTCGGGTAGAACATGGAGAATGGTGCGGAAAGCACGTACTCCAGCCTCCTCAGCCACCAGAATGCCCGCGAGCAAGTTGGCCAGTGGAACTTCAGCCAGGTCCTCGCGCTGGTGAAAGCGCTTGAGCGACCCCTCGCCGACACTGTCCATGGCGCTTATCGCCGCCTGGCTTTCCTGGTCAATCTCACACCCTTCATAAGCGACGGCCCGGTCGAAGATGCGAGCGTGCCGGGACTCGTCCTGGATATGGCGCTGCATCAATTCATCAAGCCAGGCAGGGATCTCGTCTGCCTTGGCTGTGCGGATTTTTTCGAGCGTACGACTGCCTTCTGCTTCTTGCAGGGCGAGGGAGGCAAACAGATTGGGCCGTTGCCTGGGGTCAGAAGCACTCTTGCCGTAAAAGTAGCCGCTCAGGCCAGCCAGGAGGAGACGTTTGAGCATGGTAGACATCCCTGATTTTTTTCAGTTTATACACCCATCCGGCTGAGGTGTTCGAATACATCTATGCGGGGCCGGTACCATAGACAGCGAGGGGTAGGTCCACGTCTGCCGTACAGGCATGTTAATCGCATCCAAAACGTTTGCAAAACGTCGAAAAACCGGTAGTCTGAGGTCACATATGGACAAAGTGACACAGGTCGAGCCATGATTCCTTACCAGTTGCACCTGGTAAATTTCCTGAGCTATCAGGACTGCCACCTGGACTTTACCCACCTGCATACCGCCTGTATCTGCGGGCCGAACGGATCCGGTAAGTCGTCCCTACTCGAGGGCCTGACCTGGGCGTTGTGGGGCAAATCGCGGGCCGAGTCCGATGACGATGTTGTGCGCAGCGGTACGACCGAGGTCCGGGTTGACTTGAGTTTCGGGTGCGAGGGTCAGCACTTTCGCGTGATTCGCACCCGCACCCGCACCAAGTCCGGGAGCCTCGAATTTCAGGTCGGCGCGGAGGATGGGAGCTTCCGGACCCTCACCCGTCACACCATGCGCCTCACCCAGGCAGCCATCAACGAAGTCCTCAAGATGGACTACGACACGTTCATCAATTCGGCATACCTGCGTCAGGGCCGGGCGGACGAGTTTACGCTCAAACCGCCCGCTGAACGCAAGCAGGTCCTGATCGAAATTCTCAATTTGAGCCGCTATGACCTGTTGTGCGAGCAAAGCAAAGAGCGCGAAAAAACCCATGCAGCTCAAGCTCAGGCCCTCAAAGAAGCACTTCAGCGCAACAAAACTCTCATTGCCGGCCGAACCTTCACCCTCGCCCAACAAGCCCATTTTCAAGCAGAGCTCGCCCAGCAGCGTGCGACTGAGAGCCAGTTGCAGCAGCACCTGGATTTGTACAAGGCACAACAGAGACAGCGTGAACAGCTTGAGCAACACCTGGGCATGGTTTCCCAGCGACTTGTGCAAATCGAGCAATCCCGGGAGCGCATTCACAACCAGCTCGAGCGCCAGACCCGCACCGTCAAGGAAATCGAAGCCTTGCTCGAACTCGAAGCCCAGATCGAGCAGGGAGTTCTGCGGCACCGACAGTTACAGACGGAGGAGGCTACCCTCAGCGAGCAGGTTACCCGCCAGCAGCACCTCCAGCAGCATCGTCAGGAGCTTGAGCGTGCCCGAGAGGTAGAGCGACACACACTCACACTCCAGCATCAGCGCCATGCGAGTCGGCTTGAGTACTTGCAGGGGCAGCGCAAAGAGGCCGAGCGCATTCTCCAGGAATCCGACAAAGTTGAGCAGGGAATCACCCAACTCAAACGAGCCCGCGAGATCCTGACCAGCTATGACCAGCGCCAGCGTGACGTCTTTCCCCTCCTCCAACACAAGCAGCAACTAGAAGAGACGATCAAAGCCCAACAGTTCCAGCTCGAGGCGCAACTCGAACACTGTGAGCAGCAAATTCAGCGATTGCAACAGGACTCAGCCCGCAAGGCCTTTCTTGAAAAGACGCTCGTTCAGGTGGACGAAAGACTAGAACTCCTTGAGAAAAAACGCGTCTACCAGTTACGCGTAATCGAAAAAGGACAGGAGAGGCGCGGATTCAAAGACAGACTCGAACTTCAGCAGCAGCAATACCTCCAGCAGCAGACACAACTGGCTGATAAAACCCGCCTTCTGGGCGAGCAGGGAGTCGGCTGTCCCCTCTGTGGACAAACACTCGAGGAGGAGCACCGCCAGGTCCTCCACAAGCAGCACGACCGCCAGCAGACCGAGCTTGACGAGCAACTCGTCCTGCTGCGCCATCAAATTAGCTCCTCCGAGCACGAGATCCGCGTCCTTCGCGGTGAGTACGCGGAGCTTGAGAAGGAGCTTGATACGAGCGCGAGCTGGTTCCAAAAGCAGGCCCAGTACCGTTCGCAACTAAAAGTAATCGAAGAAAGCACCTTGCAGATTGCATCGCACCGGGAGCAATCCCAGGGTCTCAAGCAGCAACTCGAGCGCTCCAGTTTTGCCCAAGCAACGCGCACTGAGCTTGCCTCGGTCATCCAGCAAATCCAGCTTGTCAACTACGACGACAAGGATCACTCGATGATCCGCAACGAGGTAGAGCGCTGGCGCTGGGCAGAGATTCGCTACCAAGAAATCGAGCGAGCCCGCAAACAATACGCTCAACTCGAAGCCGAAATACCACCGCTCGAGCAGCAGGTAAACGAACTCAGTCAGCAACTTGCCGGGGAGCATTTTGCACCCGAAATCCGTGGCAAGTTGGAGCACGTCTGCCGACAGATAAGCGAGCTTGCCTATGACCCTCATCATCATCAGCAGGTGCGCAAACAACTCCAGGACACTCAAAGCTGGCTTCTACGCCAACAGGAGTGGCAAAAAGCCCGCAACCGACACCCCGAGGAGCTGCAGCACCTCGAAGAGTTGCGTCGGGACAGCGAGACCTGCAAGCACGACTTCACTACCTGTCTCGAACGGCGCACGCAACTGGAGACAGAATTCAAGCAATCCACCGATCAAACCGAGACAATCACTACCTACGAAGCTCGGCTCAAAGTCAACCGTCAGCAACAAGACAGCCAGCTAAGCCAGCTCGGGGCAATCGAGCAGCAACTTGCCCATCTCGATGCCCTCGAAGAACAACTCACCGAGCAGCAGCGGCAGTTCACCCATGCCCAACAACAACAACAGCTCTGGCGGGAGCTAGTTCGTGCCTTCGGCAAAAACGGTATTCCTGCCCTTATCATCGAAAACGTCCTTCCCGAACTCGAAGCAGAAACCAACCAACTCCTTGCCCGGCTATGCAACAACCAGTTACACATTCAGTTCGTGACCCAGAAAGCAACTAACAATGCTAAAAAGTTCATCGATACTCTCGATATCCTCATCGCCGACGCTCGCGGTACCCGTCCCTACGAGACCTACTCGGGCGGAGAGGCCTACCGAGTCAATTTTGCCATTCGACTTGCCCTTTCACGCTTGCTTGCCCGCCGTTCCGGGGCAGCTTTACAGACACTTATTATCGACGAGGGCTTTGGTACCCAGGACCAGGAGGGACGCGAACGCCTCGTACAGTCCATCAATGCAGTTGCCGACGACTTTGCCCGGATCCTGGTCATTACACATATTCAAGAACTTAAAGAAGCATTTCAGTCCCGCATTGAAGTGGAGAAAAATCACCAGGGTTCACAATTGAGTGTGATAGTATAAAGACGTATACGACAACAAGACTCTAGTTATGGTTCACTTCGACGATCCGCAAGATCGGCCTGTATACATCATTTCAGTTGCAGCAGAACTAGTGGATATGCACCCCCAGACCTTGCGGCAGTACGAGCGTGTCGGCCTTATTCACCCCTATCGAATGCCCGGTCGGGGCGAGGGTAAAGGGGGTAAAGAGCGCGAAACGCGTCTTTACTCAGAGCGCAATATCGAGCAACTGCGCTACATCAAGCGACTCACCCAGGAGATGGGTGTAAACCTGGAAGGTGTAAAGCAAATCACGGTGCTTCAAGAAGAGTCCGATCAACTGAAGCGCGAACTCGAAAAACAAAAAAACAAGATGCAGGTTGAAATCCAGCGTCTTCGCTCCAAGCTCGGCAAACTTGAGGAGCAACTCAAGGACTAATCTGTTTCTTGCGATAGAAGGACAAATCCGCTTTCCGTAGTTCTATAAGTTAAGGATAGACACGGAGATTAATCATGGGTTTCCTACAACGCCTTTTTGGACTCGAAAAACCGAAACAGGCTCAAGCAGCCCCGGCTGCGGCTGCACCTGCGCAGACTACGACTCCTAGTGGTGAGGCAGTTCCGCCTGAGCGCATGGGTCTAAACGGTGAATACGACCAGAGCGGGCTTGCCAAACGCGTCGCGGCAGCTTTCGACGATGATGCGCAGCTTGACGACATCGAAACCCTCTACGTCGCACAGACGGGTGGCACCGTTGTCCTCAAGGGCACAGTTCCTAACCAGCAACTTCTGACCAGATTTGTCCAGGTAGCCAAAGGTGTTAGCGGTGCTACCTCCGTCGAGAGCGATCAGGTCAAGGTCGGTAGCTGAGGCAGGTTTTACGTCACATAGGTCATCTGCATTTCTGGTGGAGGATGACTGAATTAGTAGGGCCGGCAGTCGGCCCTTTTTCAGTTTCTGCATCGGGGTTTATGCACCTGCCACGGCAAGCTCCTTAACCAGACGCGGGCTCAGCTTCCAGAAACATACACCTACTAGCCCTGTGTGCCCATCTCCAAGTCGGCGTATACGAGCTATTTGAGCGTGAGCCCCGTAGGGATGGGCTGGAAGTGGTCCGTGTACGACGCCTCCCATCATCTGAGCATCCCCACAGCATTCCAGAAAATCTCTGACTTGCCTGTCTGTCTCGCTGTAACACTGGGGCACGACCACGTGCATCAGACGAAAGAAGTCCCGGCAGTCCTGACCAACCTCAAGATTGAGGGCAGCAATCGGAGTCGCGGATAGCCGTGCGCGTCCGAATCGAGCAACTAGCGCTTGTAGGAGCAGGGCAATATTCCGGGGACGATGGTGCTTTTCGTGCTCTCCATGCTGTTGGCAGTAGGCAATATGTCGCCGCAGAGGGTCGATATTTGGATTCGGGTAGCGACAGTAGTCAAGATGGATAGTCTGAATATCAGGGTTGGCAGCTATCTGTTCACACGCCCATAGCAACGGGGAATCCACCAGCCGCAATCCATCGTGCAACCGCGTAGCATCGGCAAACAGACCGCCGTTGCGTTCGATGTCCCAGCTGAGGTGTCCTGCACCGTGGGTGAGCAGCAGGTCGCTATAAGAGCGCAAGTCACAGGCCAAGTGGTGGGGGCCTGACAGGGGTTGCGGGTGGGCCGAGTGCAATTCGGCTCGTGTGGCACTTCGGTGGTCGATACTCCAGCGCAGAGTGTGTACCCAGGCATGCACGGCAACCTGGTCACCCAGTTGTTCGCGCAACAGTCGGGGTAGATAGTCAGGACGCGTTGTATCCAGCATCCGTACGTCCAGACGTCCGTGTTTGAAGCACTCGATAAAGAAGTGACGGATACCCGATGCTCGCAGGTTCTGCCACTCAGGTAGCGAGTAGTTGAGGAGGGTTTCAGGCTCCGCCCAGGCACCAAGCTGCAACTCCACCTCAGCTGTGGCTTGTGCCTTGCTGTGCATAAGTTTCGGCCAGGGTGACCTCGGTAGGGCTGCCGATCACCAGAGGCACTCTCTGGTGAAGTGCTTGGGGCTGAATATCGAGAATACGCTCGATGCCAGTGCTTGCGCGCCCACCCGCCTGCTCGACGATAAAGGCCAGCGGCGCTGCCTCGTAGAGCAGGCGCAGTTTACCCCTGGGTTTGTCTATGGTCGGTGGATACAGATAAATACCACCCGTCAACAGGGTGCGGTGGAAATCGGCCGCGAGTGAACCGATATAGCGGGCCGAATAGGGGCGTTCACCCCGGTTTTTGGCCCCCTTGAGATGCTCGATGTAATCGCGAACGTACGGTTGCCAGTCAGGAGAGTAAGCCTCGTTAATGCTGTAATATTCACCCTGCGTCGGGATTTGCATATTTGGGTGTGAAAGCAGAAATTCACCAACTACCGGGTCGAGAGTAAAACCGTGTACTCCGTACCCTGAGGAATACACCAGCATCGTATTCGGACCATAGAGCACGTAACCGGCTGCTACCTGGGCATTGCCCGGTTGCAAAAGCCCGCTTGTCGAGTCGGCACCACGTTTTTGGACTGAGAAGATCGAGGCCACCGAGACATTCACATCAATGTTGCTTGAGCCGTCAATTGGATCGACCAAAAGTGCGTAACTGCCCACGGGACACTGATTGGAGAGTGCTATGGGCTCCTCCAATTCTTCTGAGGCAAGCAAGCAGACTAGACCCGTGTCCTTGAAGACGCGGATGAACGTTTCGTTGGCGTACTGGTCAAGATGGCGAACTGCTTCACCCTGTACATTGACCTCGCCTGTAAAACCCAGGACGTTTTCGATTAGACCAGCCTGTGCCAGTTGCCGCGAGATGAGTTTGGCAGCCAGGCTGATTTGTGCCATAAGTCCACCAAATTCACCGGTCGCGTCGGGGTATTGTGTTTGCTGGGCAAGAATGTGCTGAAAGAGTGTGATGCCTTTGGTGAGGCTGGTAGTTGGTTTGGTGGCCACTATATCTTTCACTGGGAGGCTTCTGCTCCAGAGTAGCTCAACGCCTCCTCCCCATCATTCCACAGCTCCGGAGGCTGTACCGGGTGCAGCGGCCCGAGTCGTCTGAGCGGTCGAGTACTCGTAGATGGCGACCCCGATGTCAAGCAGGGTCTGATGAAGCTTGTCCATCTTCAAACGAATAAGCTGAGGGTCATTCATGCTGAGCGCGTCTTTGAGGCCGGCTCCGTCCGTCTCGATACGCAGCGCGAGATCAGCTGCGACCCGTTCACGATTTTGCTGGAGGGTCTTCTCGCACGAATAGAGCAGGGTATCCGCCTGGTTAACCAGTTCGGCCAGTTCGCGACGCCTCTGGTCGGTCTCGGCGTATTGCTCCGCCTCGATACGCATACGCTCAACCTCGTCAGGACCGAGCCCGCCCGAGTTCACGATCGTAATGCTCTGCTCATGACCGGTGCCCTTGTCGCGGGCAGTCACGTTCAAGATGCCGTTGGCATCGATTTCAAAGGAAACTTCGATTTGCGGCACACCTCTGGGTGCAGGCGGCAGACCCGTGAGCTGGAAGACACCCAGGGTCATATTATCCATTGCCATGGCCCGCTCTCCCTGAAGAACGTTGATTTCGACCGACGTCTGTCCATCTGTGGCAGTTGAGTAGTGTTGGGTTCTTGAAGTTGGAATAGTGGTGTTGCGCTCGATCATCTTGGTAAACATGCCTCCGAGCGTCTCGATTCCGAGCGAGAGGGGCGTGATGTCGAGCAGCAAGACATTTTTGACCTCCCCACCCAGCACCCCGGCCTGGATTGCAGCGCCGAGAGCAACTGCCTCGTCGGGGTTGACTGAGCGGTCAGGGTCTTTACCCATAAACCGCCGGATTGCTTCGCGCACAGCCGGGATTCGGGAGGAACCGCCGACGAGGAGCACCCGCTCGATATCGGACGGGGAGAGTCCCGCATCCTGGAGAGCTTGCCGTGTCGGGGCAATGGTCCCTTCAATTAAGTCCGTACACAACTCCTCAAAACATGCCCGTGTGAGCGTGCTGTCCAGGTGCTTGGGACCAGTTGCATCAGCGGTGATAAACGGCAGATTGAGCGAGGTACTGACCGTACTCGAAAGCTCAATCTTGCCTTTCTCAGCCGCTTCTTTGAGACGTTGGAGCGCGATCTTATCTGAGCTGAGATCGATGCCATTTTCTTTTTGAAATTCCTTGATCAACCACCGCACAATGCGGTCATCGAAATCGTCTCCTCCCAGATGGTTGTTTCCGGCTGTGGCGAGAACCTCAAAAATGCCGCCGCCCAACTCCAGAACAGATACGTCAAAGGTTCCCCCGCCAAGATCAAAGACCAGGATCTTCTGGGTCTGATCCTGCTTATCCAGACCATAGGCGAGGGCCGCCGCCGTGGGCTCATTGATAATCCGCATCACCTGAAGACCGGCAATCGTACCGCTATCCTTGGTGGCCTGCCGCTGTGCGTCGGTAAAGTAGGCAGGGACAGTGATCACCGCCTGGACGACAGGCTCACCCAGATATGCCTCGGCATCGGCTTTGAGCTTTTGCAGAATGCGGGCCGAGACTTCCTGGGGCGTGTATTCGACCGACTCACCGGCACTTCCACGCGCAACAACATTCACCGTCTCGTCCCTACCACGCGCCACCCGGTAGGAAACCCGTTCGCGCTCCTCGGAGGTGTCATCCCAGCGTCTACCGATGAAACGTTTGATCGAGGAGATGGTGTGCTCGGCGTTAGTCACGGCCTGCCTTTTGGCGAGCTGCCCCACCAGGCGCTCGCCGTTGCGGGTGAACCCGACGATGCTTGGCGTCGTACGCCCTCCCTCCAGGTTTGGGATCACGACCGGCTGACCACCTTCAAGAACAGCAACGCAGCTGTTGGTGGTGCCAAGATCGATGCCGATGACTTTACCCACGGTTCACCCTTATCTAAGTAGCAGCTAAGGTGCTCCTGTGCCCGGAATGGCTACCTTGACCATTGCAGTCCGCAGAACCTTGTCACCCATCAGGTATCCCTTTTGCAACTCGACGACTACGGTCTCCTGAGTGACATCGGGGGATTCCTCCTGGATGACTGCCTCATGACGGGCCGGATCGAAGGCCTGACCTGTGACTTCCATTGACTGAACACCCATCTGTTTCAGGATGCCCTGAAATTGACGGTAAACCTGCTGATAGCTGCTGTTTAGTTTTTCTTCGCGTTCACCTTCAGGTTGGACCTGAGAGCGAGCGCGCTCAAAGTTGTCCACGATTGGCAGGATATCAAGCAGCAGTTTGGCCGTGACAAACTGGCCCAGGTCATCCTTTTCGCGCTGGGTACGACGGCGGAAGTTCTCGAAATCGGCCATAAGACGCATATAGCGCTGATCGCGCTCTAAGAGTTGCTGCTCAACTTCGAATGGAACACGGGTCAGCAGTTCGAGCTGCTGATCGCGGTCCAGGAGTTGGCCGCGCAAGTCTTCTAGTTCTGCTCTGAGCTGTTCTAGCTCCGATTGAGGGCTTGCATCGTTCATTGTGGAAGCAGTCCCGGGTTGGGGATTGATTTCGTTTTCTGCCATGGTTATGCCGTGAGTGCCATTTCCCCTCGATTTTATCGTTACCGTGCGGTCCTGAAAGTGCAGACACTCAGGAGTGCACCTGATCAAGTAGAAGTGCCAGTTTGCCCAGTGGCTTGTGTAGAATTTAACAGCGGTAATTGACCCGGCGGGTCTATTGGAATCATGAAAGTTACGCAACAAAAGCTGCCCCACTCCCAATTGGGACTTGAAATCGAAGTCGAAGCGGATCGCTCAAAGCAGGCCTACGAGAAACTAGTGCGCGATTACAGCAAATCCGCGCGCATACCCGGATTCAGACCCGGCAAAGCGCCCCGTCATATGGTGATTCAGTTTTTCGGCCGTGAGCGCATCAGGGCTGCCACCCTCGACGAGGTGCTCGATACCTCCCTCAAGGCAGCGATCGAGCAGGAGTCCATTCAGGCATTGGGCAACTTCCAGATCCGAGACACAGAAGCACTACTCGGACGTTTTCAACCGGGAGAGCCTTTCAGCTTCAGCGCTTCGGTGGACATTCAGCCCGAGGTAGCTCTACATCAATACCAGGGCCTCACCGTCCGTTACAAAGAAGTGGCCTCCGATCCCAACCAGGTAGACGAGACGTTTGAGAAGTATCGCCAGGAGCGAGCCGATCTCGTCCCGGTCGAGGGTCGTCCCTCCGCACCGGCAGACGTGGCGTTCATTGATTTCAGCGGCTTTAGAGCTGATGACAGCACTGAAATCCCCGGCGCAAAAGACCAGAACTTCAAGCTCGAACTGGTACCCGGTCGATTCATCCCGGGCTTCGTTGAAGGGATCATCGGCATGGAGATAGACGAGGAGCGGACCCTGCAATTGCAGTTTCCCGAGGACTATCCGCAGAGTGAGCTAGCCGGGGTTGCGGCGCGTTTCGAGGTCGCGCTCAAAGACCTCAAGCAGCGCGAGTTGCCCGAGCTCGATGACAATTTTGCCCAGGATATCAGTGAGTACCAGACGCTCCAGGAGCTACGCGAACATCTCGCCCAGCAGAACCGCGAGCGTGCAGAAGAGCAGACAGCCAACAACCGCGAGACAGCTCTGATCGAGGCACTCATCGCTCACGCGACGGTCGATCTGCCCGAGACCCTCGTCCGCCGCGAAGTCCAGTTCCTGGCCGAGCAAAGCGCAAGTAACCTTCAACAGCAAGGAATCGACCCCAACCAGATCTTCACCAAAGACAACATCCCACGCATCCTCGAGAGCCTGCGCGGTGAAGCCGAGACTCGCCTGAAGCGGACCTTGTGTCTGGCTCAGGTGGCCAAGCTCGAAAACATCATCGTCAGCGAAGAACAGGTAGCTACACGGGTGCAAGAACTGCTCACTCAGGTCAAAGATGTCACCGCTGAAGCAATGACCGAGTATGCACGGGAAGAATTGCTCACCCAGCAGATCCTGGAGTGGTTGACGGAGCACTCCACAGTCGAGGTGATGGATCCGGAGGCCGAGGACCCCTCTGACGACGTGCAAGGCCTACCCGAGCCCGAGGAGATGGAGCCGATGGAGCCGAAAGCCTTAGCACCCGAAGATCCGGAGACCGTAACGCCTGAGGACCCCAAGTCTGACGATATGCAGAGCCTACCCGAGCCCGAGGAGACAGAACCAACGGCAGAGCCCTCGTCCCTTGAGCCCAGGCCCACGGACGAACCTGAATAAGGGAGTTGTGTTTAAAGCGGACTGAGCAGATACGGCTTGTCCGCCC
>JACMIX010000256.1 GCA_014380935.1 Gloeobacterales cyanobacterium ES-bin-141
GGTGGGGGAAGCAGAAAACGGCAGACAAGCGTTAGAGCAAGTGAAATGTAATCAGCCTGATGTAGTATTAATGGATGTCAGGATGCCGGAAATGGACGGTGTAGCCGCAACTCAACTAATAAAGCAGCAGTTTCCGGCGATAAAGATATTGGTATTATCTACCTTTGATGACGATGATTATGTTGCGCGGGCTATGGAGTTTGGAGCGACAGGCTATCTTTTAAAAGATACCAATGCCGAAGAACTTGCCCAGGCGATTCGCTTAGCCCACAAAGGCTATACCCAATTGGGGCCAGGATTGTTTGAAAAAGCTGTTTCGGGCATCAGGGCTGCCACAACTCCCGAATTACCCCCCACGGATCAGCTCAAAGCACTATCGCCAGAACTAGAGCAGCTGACACCCAGGGAACGGGAAGTTCTCTGTTTTTTAATTGCTGGGGCAACGAATCGCCATATCGCCGAAACCCTGTACATTTCTGAGCGGACCGTGAAAAACCATGTCACCAGTATCCTGGTTCGTTTAAATTTCAACGACCGTATCCAGGCTGCGATGTTTGCCAGCCCCTACCTGCCACTGCTCAAAACTTTATCCACCTGACTTAGATTCTGTAAACATGCGCCGATCAAGGCTCTTGGGGTCATGGCTGGCAACATATCCAGCAACGGTATCACTGGCTCCTAGCTTGCCATCTTCCATATGAATGATGTGATCAGCAATATCCAGGATGCGATTGTCGTGGGTGACAAGTAGTATCGTGCATCCCTGCTCTTTTGCCAGGTGTTGAAGCAGTTGTACGACATCGCGTCCGGACTTACTATCCAGGGCGGCGGTAGGTTCATCCGCAAGAATAATTTGGGGCTGTGTCACCAGAGCACGCGCAATTGCCACCCGTTGCTTTTGTCCACCCGATAGGTTTTCAGGATAGTAATTCAAGCGATCACCCAGACCAACGGCGGTTAAAATTTTTGTCTCGGCTTGTTCCTCCACACTATTTTCCTGGAGGTCTATGGCCATTTGCACATTTTGTTGTGCTGTCAGGCTATTGAGCAAGTTGTGGGCTTGAAAAATAAATCCGATGCTGCGTCGGGTTTGAATTAATTGTTTTTCATTCGCTCCACATAGTTCTCGGCCCAGAACTTTAAGACTTCCTTCCTGGGCACTGCGCAAACCACCAATGAGGGTAAGTATGGTTGTTTTGCCAGACCCGGAGGGGCCAGTCATAATAATAATCTCTCCCCGTTGAATCTCCAGATTGATATTGAATAATGCCTGTTTTCTGAGTTGATTTTGACCAAAATAATGGTTAAGGCCTTGAATAGCGATTGGCGCATCTGTATTCATATTCGCATCTCCATTCTGTTAAAATACATCGGCAGGATCAGCAGATTTTAGTTTCTGTACTGCAATAGTACCGGAGATAATACACATCACAATCGTTAGTACGAAAACCAGAACCGAGCGCGATAAGGTCATTTCTAGAGGAAGACGAGTGATCGCACGACAAAAACCGTAAACCACTTCGGAGACAAGATAACTGGGAATAAACCCAAGGGAAGCCAATATGATTGATTCTTGAAGAATCAATTTTAATAGATAGGACTGCTGATAGCCCATTGCCTTCAGGGTAGCGTATTCTCTCAGGTGGTCAGAAACATCAGAATAGAGAATCTGGTAAACAATAATAACACCGACGACAAAGCCCATGACCACTCCTAATCCGAAGATAAAGCCAATGGATGAGCCTGTCTGCCAATACTCTCTTTCCCACTCAATCCACTCTTGATACGTCAGGACGCGGACATCGTTTTCCTGGCGCAGCTGCTCTGCAATTGCGAGTTTGACCGTCCGGGCATCGGCACCAGATTGGAGGGTAATGATACCGAGGTTGATATTTTCTTTTGTGCGGTTAGTGAATAAGCGCAAAAAATTTAAATCACTGGTAATCATGTAGCCATCCGTACCAAACGATGAGCCAATATTGAAAAGTCCCACAAAATCGATGCGGCGTCTATTTGCTTCGATAGTGATTGTTTTCCCTTGCTGGAGCTGCTCGATTAATTTTGGATAATTCCCTTTAGTACCCTGGTCGAATAGCAGGTTGTCACGCGCTCTCACTTCGATGAGTCGTTGATTCAAGGATGGCAAGGTAAACACAGGATATTGAGGATCAAAGCCTAAAACTGTACTGTTCTGGACAACACGAGGGTTCTCCGGGGGTCGCCAGGTGAGATTGTCAATGTAGAGTGCTTCAACGGTATCGACACCCGGAATACCCAGGGCTTGATAAAGCCGGCGCCGAGGAATCGTGTTCATAATCGTCAGGTTCCGGGCAATCGGACTGATGAGTACGATATCAGCCCGTAGGACCCGGTGTAGTTTAACCGCACTATCGTAAAGTGCTGCCTGGAATCCCAGTTGTACAAAGATGAGAACACAGGCGAGTGCAATCCCAGCCAGAGCGACGACAAAGCGGACCTTTGCATGAATGATCTGCAACCATGCCAGGGGTATTTTCTTCCTCATGGCTTGATCACTACTTTCACTTGTGAGTTAGTCAAACGGGAAACTTTTTGACTGGAGTCATCCGCAAGTCGAATCTTCACCTGGACAACGCGGGCATCTACATCTGCGAGAGGGTCGGAATTCTCGACACTCTGCCCCCGCACTTCCCAGCCAATTTCCCGGACTGTTCCTGATAGCTCTGTATCGAAAGCATCGCCGGTAATCAGCGCTGACTGCCCAATGCGAACCCGCTGAATATCGCTCTGATAGACATCCACCGATACGTACATTCGACTTGTTTGCCCCAAATTAACCACCCCCTCATCCCCAATCGCTTCACCGGGATAGGTATTGATGCGCATAATTTGCCCGGCACGGGGCGCACGCACATAGGAAGTTTCCAGGTCTGCCTTTGCCTTATTCAGTTGAGCGAGTGCTGTGGTTAGTTCAGCCTGGGCAACCTGAACATCCACAGGGCGCACTTCAGCAATACTTTGTAAGGTTTCTTGGGCCTGTTCAAGTTGAGCCTGGTCAGTCTGTACCTGCACGTGTCTACTGTCACGTTCGGCTGCGGAAACTGCACCTTTCTCATACAAGGTTTGAAATCGTTGGAGATTGATTTGGGAATTTTCAAGTTCGGCTTCGGCTTGAGTGGCCAGTGCTGCTTGAGCTTGAATCGCGCCATTTTTAGCCCCTGCTTTAACCTGGGCTAGCTGCGCTCGGGCATTGTTGACCTGTGCCTGCGCTGTGACTACTGCGGCTTGATTACTCTCGCGGCTACTCAACACGGCAATGACTTGCCCGGCTTGTACTCTGTCCCCAGCTTTGACCTTGAGCTGCGTGACGATCGAGCGGAACCCTGCACTGGGGGACGCGACCTGAATCAGCTCCTGTTCAGGTTCGATATACCCCAGCGCTGCAACGGTCTGGGCATTAACAGCCGGAGGAAGGGTCTGATCCGCGGGGGATTGAGCACGATTGGGTAAAAAGGCGAAGAGAGCAACACCACCCACGACGACAGCAACTGCGAGCCACAGAGAGGGTGTTTTCCATAGACTGCGACCATCACTCTGCATTGATTAGGTACTTGGACGACAGTTCACACCGTAAAAGACTGTACTGCATTCGTACATCGGCCTACCCCTCCTATATTTGGAGGTGGGGCGGTCCTATTTTTAGCCGCGGAGGTACTACTAGGTGACCAGAACGGGCGCATCACCAATCAGTACGCCTGCCTGGCCTTTGATCATCGGATTTTGAAGATTAAGTCGCAGGGTCACTTGCTTGTGAGTCACTCGAACCCGACATTAATGGATTGAGAACAAATATTCACAATATGGACAGGCGTTCTCATGCCAAAATAAGGTTGCCAACAGATTCTTGCAGGAGAAACGCCATGACAAGCACAGTCAACCCCGTTCCCGCTGGTTACCACACCGTAACGCCCTACTTGATCGTGCAGGGTGCGGTCGGGCTAGTCGAGTTCCTCACCCAGGCATTCGGGGCGCAGGAGTGCGACCGCACTACCCGTCCGGACGGGGCGCTTGCCCACACCTCTATCCGGATCGGTGATTCGATGGTGATGTTGTCCGAGGCATGCGACTCGTGGAAGCCTACGCCCACATCGATTTATCTGTACGTCGAGGACACTGACGCCACCTACGAGCGTGCGATACAGGCCGGTGGTACCTCACTGATGCAGCCCGAAGATCATTTTTATGGAGACCGCAGTGCGGGTGTGCAGGACCCGTTCGGCAATTCCTGGTGGATTGGAACCCACCAGGAGGATGTCTCACCTGAAGAGGTGCAAAAGCGCTTCGAGGTGTTCATGGCGCAACAGGCGTTGCAAACGCAAACGCATCTCAGCAGTGCAGTCTAAACACCAGGATTACAGGCGGTCAGGACGTGTGCCTCCTGACTTCCCCCCCTCGTCAGCACAGAACTATCCACCGAACCTTCACAAGGCTTGAGCAACGAACAATGGCAGCTCAACGGTGAAAGTGGCCCCTTTGCCCTCACCATCACTCGCAGCGCTCGCGGTGCCGCCGTGTGCTTCCACGATGTGCTTGACAAGGAACAGGCCCAACCCCAGCCCATTCTGCTTGCGCGTACTCGTGGAATCTCCCTGCCGGAAACGCTCGAAGATGTGGGGTAACAAATCTAGCGTGATGCCCATGCCTGTATCGCGCACACTCAACACCAGTCGATTACCCTGACAGGTGAGCCTGAGCACGACGCACCCGTCCGGGGGAGTGAACTTGATGGCATTGGTGAGCAGGTTCCAGACTGTTTGTTGTAGCCGAACCGGATCGGCCCGTACCATGTCCTGCCCGTGTGCTTCCAACTGGGCTACGACACTCACCCGTCCTGCCTCGGCCAGCCCACGCACGGCTTCCATTGCCGACATCGCCACACTGCTCAGCGAGACGACCATAAAGCGAAACGAGAACTTGCCCTGTTGTATACGCGAGACGTCCAGCAGGTCATCAATAAGCTGGTTCTGGAGCCTCGCGTTGCGCTCGATGATTTCCAGGGCATGTGCTTGCTGAGCAGTGAGAGAACCGCGCCGCAGGATCTGAGTCCATCCGATGATCGGGTTGAGGGGCGTGCGCAGTTCGTGGGAGACCACCGCCAGAAACTCGTCCTTGGCACGGTTGGCGGCCTCAGCTTCCAGACGCGCCTGCTGTGTCTCCTCTAGAAGGGCTGTGCGGTCGCGCTCGGCGCGGATGCGCTCGAGTTCGCCCGCCGCTCTCTCGGCGAAGATGATTACGAGTGACTCGGCCAGGTGAGTCTCTTCAAATGCCTGGTCATCCAGAATAACCAGCAGGCCCAGGCAGCGACCCTGCGCGTCGAGAAGCGGGGTTGCCAGGTAACCCTCGGCCTGCCACGCTTCAAGAAACTGTGCCTCGGGAAAGTGACCCCGGATTCCGCGCGGGTAACAACACGGGGTGCGCTGGTCGATTACCTGCTCGCAAGGGCTGCCCTCAAGATGGTATCGAAAATTTGCAACCACCTGCCCACCGTCGCAGGCGGCCAGGACACCCACCTCCAGACCTTCGCCCTCCAGTTCGCCGACAAAGGCACAACGAATGTCCAGCGCGCAACTCAAGTGCAATACCAGGGACGCGAAAAACTCTTTGCCAGTCGCCTGTGAGACTCCACACGTCACCTCAAGTAATGCCCGATCTGTATTGGCTATGCGCTGCATCGAAAGGCGCAGTTCCAGTTCGTCAATGACCATCGCCGCCAGGTCTAGAAGGGTTCGCTGTTCTTCTTCGTTGAATTGGTCACGGGGTTTGGTATCGACGATGCACAGGGTACCAAGGTTGTAGCCGTCGCGGGTGACTAGCGGTGCCCCCGCGTAGAAGCGGATGCCGGGTTCCGCTTCTACGAATGGATTGCAACTAAAGCGTCCGTCGTGCCTGGCGTCGTGGATCACCAGCAGCTTCTCCTGGAGCACGGCGAGACTGCACATCGACTCGTCCCGCTTCACCTGGTCGCCACTCCAACCAACCTTAGACTTGAACCAGACGCGCGATTCGTCCACCAGCGAAATGGTACAGACCGGCACTCTAAAAAGTCGCGCCGCGAGGGCCGTGATCCGGTCGAAACCTGGCTCGGGTGGGCTGTCGAGGACGTTGTAGCGTCTCAGTGCCGTCAGACGTTCACTCTCGCCGGTAGGTGACTCTATTCCCCTGACCAAAGGAGTCATCACGTGCGCACTTGCCTGGCACTCGCACTGACTAAATCCGCGGACAAGTCACTCGTCGTCTCCCCGTCCACAGTCTGCCACACCGCTATTTGCATAAAATGTATGAAGAATTTACCAGATGGCAGATAGTGATACATCCTCCGAAAGTAACACCTGGATGTGAGAACGATTGCACCCGCACCGGGTCCTCTGGGGCAGATTTGCTGATTGACCACCCGGATGCGAATACTTCCGGTGTGTACGGGTTCCGGTATCAGGTGTCAGACTGGAATTCTGATCTGTGCTCCTCAACTGTCACCCGCATCCGTTCGTGGTCTATTTGCGGGATGATTGCTCTATATGTAGCGTCCCGGTAGGATAACGGGAGATTAGTAGCGTTTTAGTAGGGTATCCATGCAGTTCGTCGGCCTCCATGTTCACAGCGAGTACAGTCTGCTCGACGGCGCAAGTCAGTTACCGCTCTTGATTGCGCGGGCCAAGTCGCTCGAGATGAGTGCGCTCGCGCTGACGGACCACGGGGTGATGTACGGGGCAATCGAGCTGATCAAGAAGTGCCGTCAGGCCGGGATCAAGCCCATCGTCGGCACGGAGGCCTACATCATCAACGGCGATATCCGCGACCGCAGCAGGCGCTACCCACGCTATCACCAGGTGCTCCTGGCCAAGAACCTGCGCGGGTACAAAAACCTGGTCAAGCTGGTGACGATCTCCCACCTGGAGGGCATTCAGGGCAAGGGTATTTTCTCAAGACCCTGCATGAACAAGCAGTTGCTGAGCCAGTACCACGAGGGGATCATCTGTACCTCTGCCTGTCTGGGGGGCGAGATTCCCCAGGCTTTTCTACGTGGGCGTCCCGACAAGGCGCGGGAACTGGCTGCCTGGTACCGGGACCTGTTTGGCCCCGATTTTTATCTTGAGATCCAGGACCACGGCCTGCGTGAGGACCGGGTGGTCAATGTCGGCCTGGTTGAGATTGGCCGCGAGCTGGGTATCAAGCTGATCGCCACCAACGACTCACATTTCACCTCCTGCGAGGATGTCGATGCCCACGACGCGTTGCTGTGCATCCAGACCGGAAAATCGATCCTGGAGCAAAAGCGTCTGCGCTACACGGGCACCGAGTTTCTCAAGTCCGGTGCGCAGATGGCCAAACTCTTTCAGGACCACCTCGATGCCCGGGTCGTTACCGAGGCGATTGCCAACACCCTGGAGGTGGCGGAGAAAGTCGAGCGCTACGACAAGGAGATCCTGGGGGAGCCGCGCTTACCCCAGTTTCCGATCCCCAATGGCCACAATGCTGAGAGTTATCTCGAAGAAGTCACCTGGAAGGGTATGCGCGAGCGCGTCGGCAACGACGTACCCGATCTCTACCGGGACCGGCTCAAGTACGAACTGGGCATCATCGAGCAGATGGGCTTTGCGACCTATTTTCTGGTCGTCTGGGACTATACCAAGTACGCCCGTGACCAGGGGATCGCCGTGGGTCCGGGCCGCGGGTCGGCAGCCGGTTCACTGGTTGCGTATGCCATGCGCATCACCAACATCGACCCCGTCCGTCACAATCTGCTCTTCGAACGTTTCTTGAACCCCGAACGCCGCTCGATGCCCGATATCGATACTGACTTCTGCATCGAGCGGCGTGACGAGATCATCCGCTACGTCACCGAGAAGTATGGCAAGGACCGGGTCGCCCAGATCATTACCTTCAACCGGTTGACTTCCAAGGCCGTGCTCAAGGACGTCGCCCGCGTGATGGAGATACCCTACGGCGACGCGGACAGGCTTGCGAAGCTGATCCCCGTGGTCCGGGGCAAGCCTGTGCCCTTGAAGAAGATGCTCTCCGAGGAAACACCTTCCCCCGAGTTCAAGCAAGCCTACGAGAGCGATGAGCAAGTCCGCAAATGGCTCGACCTCGCCCTGCGCATCGAGGGTACCAACAAAACCTTCGGGGTCCACGCCGCTGGTGTAGTCATCTCTCGCGAACCGCTCGATGAGATCGTGCCACTCCAGCTCAACAACGAAGGCCAGGTAATTACCCAGTACTACATGGAGGACATCGCCGATCTGGGTCTATTAAAGATGGACTTTCTGGGTCTGCGCAACCTGACCATGATTCGCCGGGCACAGGAACTCATCAAGCGCTACCGGGGCGAGACCCTGGATGTGGACAATTTGCCGCTCGACGACGAGAAGACCTACGTGCTGCTCGCAAAAGCCGACCTCGAAGGTATTTTTCAGCTCGAATCCTCGGGTATGAAGCAAATTGTCACGGACCTGAAGCCCTCCAATATCGAGGACGTCTCCTCGATATTGGCCCTCTACCGTCCTGGTCCGCTCGACTCGGGCATGATCCCCGAATTCATCGCCCGCAAGCACAAGCGCAAGCGCATCGAATACGCCCACAAGCTCCTGGAGCCCATTCTCGAAGACACCTACGGCTCGATTTTGTATCAAGAACAGATTATGAAAATTGCCCAGGAGCTGGGTGGATACTCACTCGGGCAGGCGGATCTGCTGCGTAGAGCCATGGGCAAGAAGAAAAGAGATGAAATGGAAAAACACCGCAACACGTTCATCGATGGCTGCGCAAAAAATGGTGTTTCCAGTCGGATTGCGGATGATTTGTTCGAGCAGATGGTCGTCTTCGCTGAATATTGCTTCAACAAATCCCACTCAATGGCCTACGGCTACGTAACTTACCAGACGGCCTACCTAAAAGCCAACTATCCGGTCGAGTATATGGCCGCCCTGCTCAGCTCGGTCAAATCCGACCAGGACAAGGTTCAAAGGTACATTACCTGCTGCCTGAGCATGGGCATCGAGATTGAACCACCGGATATCAATCGCTCCGGCATCGACTTCACCCCCCAGGACAAGAGCATTCTATTCGGGCTGGGGGCGGTTAAAAACGTTGGTGAGAGTGCCATCGAAGCCCTGCTCAACGCCCGGCACGAAGGAGGAACTTTCGAGGGTCTTGCCGCGCTGTGTGACCGACTCGATACGCGAAC
This sequence comes from Gloeobacterales cyanobacterium ES-bin-141, assembly GCA_014380935.1. Taxonomy (GTDB): domain Bacteria; phylum Cyanobacteriota; class Cyanobacteriia; order Gloeobacterales; family Gloeobacteraceae; genus JACMIX01. Next base: position 9,224 of record JACMIX010000256.1, read on the forward strand.
CGTCAACAAGCGAGCCCTCGAAGCGCTCATCAAGGCCGGGGCCTGTGACGCCTTCAACACAAACCGTAACCAGTTATTGGCTGATGCCGAGGTGATTGTCGAATGGGCTCAGACCCGCGCCCGCGACCGCGAGATTGGCCAGGGCAATCTGTTCGATTTGTGGACTGCCGCCACCCCGGCCAAAACTGATACCCATCAGCTTGCACCCAGGGCCAATCCGGTCGAGGACCTGCTCCCGGCCGATAAATTGCGTTTCGAGCGCGAACTGCTCGGTTTTTACATCTCGGACCATCCCCTCAAGGCCCTGCGTTACAAGGCCCGTTTACTGGCCCCGGTCAACCTCGCAGAACTCGCGGACCACCCCAAGGACAGCACGGTCAGTGCCATCGTCATTGTGCGCGACATCAAAGCGGTGACGACCAAGAAGGGCGACCGCATGGCGATTGTGCAACTGGAGGATCTGAGCGGTTCCACGGAGGCAGTTGTTTTCCCCAAGGCCTTCGAGCGCACGGGAGCCTATCTCGCCTCCGACGCCCGCTTGATGATCTGGGGCAAGGTGGATTACCGTGACGACCGCGCCCAACTCATCATCCAGGACGCCGAACCCATCGAGCAGGTCCGCCTGGTCATCGTCGAACTCGACCCCGGTGAGAAGCAGGACCTGCCCACCTGGCACCGTTTGCGGGAGGTTCTCCAGAGCCACGCGGGCGAACCCGCTCAGATCCCGGTCGTCGCTTCGATCAAGTACCACGACCGCCACCAGTTCGTGCGCTTCGGGGCACAGTTTCGGATCAGTGACGAGCGCGCCCTGGTTGAGACCCTGCGCCAGAAGGGTTTTTCCGCCCGGTCCGAGCGGATCGTCTAGGACCCGGCCAGTACCAATCACGAACTTCGCGGTCGAATGATGGCTTGTATCCTGGGGTTATCGAGCCATCGCCACCCCAAGGAGTGCTGCATGTACCCAACCATCGCCAGGGAACAAATCGATCAGCTGGTCTTCAACCAACTTGACGATCCGTTCACTGTCCTGGGACCTCACCGGCTCACTCTCGATGATCGGTGGGCCTGGGTAGTCCGGGTCTATTTGCCGGACGCCAGCCAGGTGTCGCTGATGGATTTGCAGCATTGCGTCGAGTACCCGATGCACGCAAGCACCCACGAGCATTTCTTCGAACTGGTGCTCGGGGTGGGGCAGGAACTGTTTGCCTACCGGTTACGTGTGCGCGACGGAGCCGGGCAGGAGCAGGTTATGGACGACCCCTACTCCTTCCGGCCCGGGCAGATTAGCGACCTCGACATTCACCTGTTCACCGAGGGCAACCACCACCGCATCTACGAAAAGCTGGGTGCCCATTGCCTGGAGGTGGACGGTGTCCGGGGCGTCTACTTTGCCGTCTGGGCACCCGGTGCCCGCAATGTGAGTGTCCTGTGCGACTACAACCTCTGGGATGGGCGCAAGCACCAGATGCGCCGCTCCCAGGGCGGCATTTGGGAGCTGTTTATCCCCGGTATAGGCACGGGTGAGGTCTACAAGTACGAAATTAAAAACGCCCTCGGACACATCTACGAGAAGTCGGACCCCTACGGATTCCAGCAGGAGATGCGCCCGCGCACGGGCTCGATTGTTGCCGACATCGACGGCTATACCTGGGGTGACGGCCCATGGCTCGAGCAAAGACGTCACAGTGATCCCCTCAAAAATCCCATTGCTGTCTACGAGGTTCACCTCGGCTCCTGGATGCGTGTACCCGAGCAAGAAGACCGCTTCCTCACCTACCAGGAGCTGGCGGACCGCCTCATCCCCTACGTCACCGGCCTGGGCTTTACCCACATCGAATTGCTGCCCATCCAGGAGCACCCCTTCGACGGTTCCTGGGGCTATCAGGTCCTGGGCTACTACGCACCCACCTCGCGGTTTGGGACGCCCACTGACTTTATGGTCTTCGTGGACCGCTGCCACCAGGCTGGTCTCGGGGTAATTCTCGACTGGGTCCCGGCCCACTTTCCCAAGGACGGCCACGGTCTCGCCCACTTCGACGGTACGCATCTCTACGAGCACGCCGACCCGCGCCAGGGCGAACACAAGGACTGGGGCACGCTGGTCTTCAATTACGGGCGCAACGAGGTGCGCAATTTCCTGATCGCCAATGCCCTTTTCTGGATTGAGAAATACCACATCGACGGCATCCGAGTGGACGCGGTGGCGGCTATGCTCTACCTGGATTACTCGCGTAAACACGGCGAATGGGTAGCCAA
>JACMIX010000257.1 GCA_014380935.1 Gloeobacterales cyanobacterium ES-bin-141
ATCACCACGGACCCTTCCCAGCCAGTACGACCCCTTTGACGCGGAACCTCGCTGGCAACGGTTCTGGGAGGAGCATCGCTTTTATAGTCCGGGGTCCGGGCACCCTGGTGAACCCTTCAGCATCGTCCTGCCACCCCCCAACGTGACCGGATCGTTGCACATCGGCCATGCTCTGAGCTATACCCTGCCCGATGTGATCGTGCGCTTCAAACGCATGAGGGGCTTCAAGACCCTCTGGGTGCCGGGGACGGACCACGCGAGCATCGCCGTCCACACGCTCATCGAGAAAGAATTGCGCAAGGAGGGTATCAGCCGCTTTGACCTCACCCGCGAACAATTTCTCGAACACGCCTGGCGGTGGAAAGCACAATCCCACGGTCAAATTACTGGCCAGTTGCGGCGTCTGGGGTTGTCGCTCGATTGGACGCGGGAGTGCTTTACCCTCGATGCGCAGCGCAACAAGGCTGTCCTCGAAGCCTTTGTACAGTTTCATGAGCGGGGCCTCATCTCGCGGGGTAAGTACCTGATCAACTGGTGCCCCGCCTCACAGACGGCCGTCTCGGACCTTGAGGTGGATGAGAGAGAAGTCAAAGGCCATCTGTGGTACCTCAAGTACCCGGTCGCGGGTTCTAAAGAATTCATCGTTGTCGCCACCACCCGTCCTGAAACGATGCTCGGCGATACCGCCGTGGCCGTGAATCCGAGCGACCCCCGCTACCGTCATCTCATCGGCCAACAGGTACTCCTTCCCATTCAGGAGCGGGGCATCCCAATCATTGCCGACCCCGCCGTGGAGATGGAGTTTGGCACTGGTGCGGTAAAGATTACCCCGGCCCACGACCCGAGCGATTTCGAGATGGGGCAGCGCCACAACCTACCCTTCATCAACCTCCTGAACCCGGATGGTACCTATAACGAGAATGCCGGGCCGTTCGCCGGACTGGACCGCTTCGAGGTGCGCAAACAGGTGGTCGGGCGATTGACGGAGCAAGGATTGCTGCTCAAGACGGAGGATTATACCCACAATGTCCCGTACTCGGAACGGGGGGGAGTGCCGATCGAGCCTTACCTCTCTGAGCAGTGGTTCCTGGACGTGAGCGGCATGGCCGGGCGGGCACTCGCGTTTTTGGACGAGCAAAATACCCCGGCCTTCGTGCCCGAGCGCTGGTCAAAGGTGTACCGCGACTGGCTGGTGCGCCTCAGACCCTGGTGCATCTCACGGCAGTTGTGGTGGGGCCACCAGATCCCGGCCTGGTATGTCGAGGGAAGCAGTCTGCCGCCTCTAGTTGCGAGGAGTGAGGCGGATGCCTACATTCAGGCCCGCGAACTCTATGGTGACAACGAAGATCTCAAATTGGTACAGGATGAGGACGTACTCGATACCTGGTTCAGTTCGGGGCTCTGGCCTCTATCGACCCTGGGCTGGCCCGAACAGACCGAAGATCTGCGTGCCTTCTACCCCAACAGTCTGATGGCGACCGGCTTTGACATCATCTTTTTCTGGGTGGCCCGCATGACGATGATGGGCGGTGAACTTACCGGTCAGATGCCCTTTGGCACGGTATACATCAACGGCCTGATGCGCGACGAGAAAGGTCAGAAGATGTCCAAGTCCAAGGGTAACGGCGTCGATCCGCTCGAATTGATGGACCGCTACGGCACGGATGCCCTGCGCTACACCCTCGTACGGGAGGTGGCCGGGGCCGGGCAGGACGTGCGCCTCGACTACGACCGCAAAAAGAAAGAATCGAGTGCCATCGAAGCGAGCAAGAAGTTTGCCAACAAAATCTGGAACGTCAGCCGCTTCGTGATGATGAACCTGGACGGCCAGACACCGGCCCAGCTGGGTTCGCCCGCGCCCGCGCGCCTGGAACTATCTGACCGCTGGCTCCTGGGTCGGCTTGGCGACACCAGCCGGGAAATCAACATACTGCTTGAGCGCTACGCACTTGGTGAGGCGGCCCGTGCTCTGTACGAATTTATCTGGGACGATTTTTGTGACTGGTACGTGGAGCTGGCCAAACCCCGACTGGCTGCTCCCGATACCCGCAAAGATGTACAGCAGGTACTCGCCGGGGTGCTCGATCAACTGTTGCGCCTGCTGCACCCCTGGATGCCTCACCTAAGTGAGGAGATCTGGCAGCTGCTCACCCAACCCCAGGAAGTAACTTCGATTTCCATTCAGCCTTACCCGACCGGGCAAGATTTGCCCATGTCCACCCGAGACATGCGCGATTTTGCACTGATGCAGCAGGTGACGCGCACGATCCGCAACCTGCGTGCCTTTGCCCAGGTACCGCCGCTCCAGATGGTCCCCGAGGTCATCCTGCAATCGGACAACCCGGAGGAACGGGCAGGAATCGCACGGACTCGCGGATACATTACTTATATGGCCCGTGTAGAGAAGCTCGAACTATCGGAGCAGTCGGCTGAGGCTCTCAAGCAGGTTGCAGCCGGGGTGACGGGCACCGTTCAGGTACTTTTGCCCCTCGCAGGACTGGTGGATGTGGACGAGTTGAAGCGCAAGCTTCAGCGTTCCCTCGACAAAGTTACTCAAGAGACCGCGACTCTCAAAGGTCGCCTCGACAATCCCGACTATGTACAACGCGCACCCGCCGACAAAGTGGTGGAGACGCGCACGAAACTTGCCGAGCTTGAGGCGCAGGCGGCAATTTTGCACGAGCAGGTAGCCCGCTTAGATTGAGACTCTTCCAGGTACAACTGCATGATTCACACCGGGGGCAGAGGGTCTCACTCCCGGTGATCAACTTTGATTGCGATAGAAATTCTCAGGTTGGACAATCCAATGCAGACAGTGAGCTTCTGGTTCTGGACGGCGGCAATCGGAATGGGCCTGGGCAGTGCTTTATTCGCCTGGATGGGTGCCTCAGGGAGCGCGGAGCACAAGGGCAGCTATATCAGCAGCTTCTTTATCACGCTGATTGCAGGCACGATGTATTTGACCCTCGCTCTTGGTCAGGGTGCTGTCACCGTCGATGAGGGGCGGGTTGTTTTCTACGCCCGCTACCTGACCTGGACGCTCACAACTCCTCTACTGCTATTGGGGCTCGCGGCAGTTGCGTTCGCGGGCGACCTCCGGCGCAACGTGCCGCTACTCGCGGGGTTGATTGGAGCCGATGTTTACATGATTTTGACCGGACTGATCGGGGAGCTTTCAAACTTCCCGATCAAATACATCTGGTTCAGTATCAGTAGCATTGCTTTCCTGGTCATTCTGTGGTTGATCTGGGGTCCGTTGCAAGCAGAGGCGAGACAGCATCCACGCTGGAATGCTCTCTGGCAACGGCTGGCAATTGGCCTGACAGTTTTGTGGATTGGGTATCCGATCGTCTGGCTTTTGGGTCCTGCCGGTTCAGCGCTCCTAGACCCTGCGGGCCAGAATTTCGGCTTTGTGTCGCTTGATTTGCTGGCGAAGGTGGGCTGGGGGTGGCTACTTCTGAGTGGCCTTGAAGATATCTCTCGTGCAGACACCCGCTCGGGAGGCGAGGGGCTCCCGGTGCGCAAGGAATCCGCGGCTGAGCGCCTCTGAAGTTTTCGGTGGAACACAGATGGGGTGTTCTACCGAATGTTTGCGAAGCATTCATGCTCGGGGAAGGGCACGCAGCAGCGTGCCCCTACGGCACGGATACAAGACGGGGATATAGGTAAGGGCACGCTGCTGCGTGCCCTTACA
>JACMIX010000258.1 GCA_014380935.1 Gloeobacterales cyanobacterium ES-bin-141
CCACATCGGCCTGGTAGCCCAACTTCTCCAATAGACGCACGGCCACTTTCTGGTTGACGGCGTTGTCCTCGGCAACCAGGATATGACCGTGCGCACAAGCTCCGACTGGCTGGATGTCTTTGCGGACGCCTGGCTTGAAAGCAGATTCAGTGTTGAACATGTGTATCACCTTCAAGCATGTGTGCGACCGAGTCCCGCGAAATGGGTTTTGACTCAGGATTCCCCGAGTTTGTTAATAAACATCGCCGCAACCCATCTTGGTTATGCAGCCCTACTTAAACATCCGAGCGTTTTTCAAAAAGCAGGTAGGAACCGGCGAAAGGAACCTGAATGGGCAACATCGGTAACAGATTCGGAAAATTATCTCCTTGTTCGCGCAGCCGCAGTTGCCGGTCGGCTATCAACTCCGCCAGTACAGGACCTGTTCGGGCTCCAAACGGCAGGGGTTTGAGGTTCAGCAAGCGCAACAACTGACGGCTTGCCTGCGGGTCGGGGGGGGTGTCTGCCCCGGACGATGCACCGCTTGTGAGTAATAACCGGCCGCCGGGGACAAGCAGTCGGCTTACTTCAAGGAAGTAGGCCCGCAGCGTCCGCTCGGGCAGATGTTGAACGACGTCGATAGCGATGCAGTGGGTAAAGCTTGCATCCGTCCATGGGAGCCGATTGTCTACCAGGCGGGCAAGCTCGGCCCGACCGGCACCAACCCGTGTCCGGGCACGCTCCAGCATTTGCCCCGAGACGTCAGCCAGTACATACCGTTCACTGCCCTCCGCCAGGTAACGGGCGATCCGCCCTATTCCCGCTCCCAGGTCGAGAACCCGGGCGGCGGCATCTAGATCCAACTTGGCTTCCAGGTAGCGGGCAATGCGTTCGCCATTACGCTCGAATGCCTCCTTGAAACCGCCGCAAAAGAAATCCGAACTGACTAGGGGGTTGTGATCGCTGTTGCGGTCCCAGAGTTCGCGCATACGCTCGAACTGAGCCTCCTCGCCCTCGACCTGGTCAATGGCGAAAATGGGATCTTCCGGGTTCAACCAGTTCCACATGGTTAGCGAGTACCTCCCGGCCCGGGGTGTGTTACACATCTAGTGTGCTTGTTTCAGGAGGTCGTGTGCAGATAGCTCGAATAGCAGTGGTGACTGGGCTTCTGTCCGTCCTGGGCCTCCCGGCACCGGCCCTGGCTGTGAGCGGAGCCGTCAGTTCGGCACATCCCCTGGCCACTGCGGCAGGTATCGAGATGCTCAAGCGGGGCGGTAATGCCTTTGATGCGGCGATTGCTACCAGCCTCGTTATCGGAGTTGTCGAGCCCCAGGGCTCGGGTATCGGTGGTGGCGGCTTCGCCCTCGTGTGGGCAGCCGATCCGGCGGGCGCGCGCGTGCTCGACTTTCGGGAGGTTGCCCCCCTCGGTGCGAGCCGCAAGATGTATCAGGATAAAGACGGCAAAGTTATTTCGAGGCTCTCTCTCGATGGACCGCTCGCCGTTGCTGTCCCGGGCCAGGCAGCAGGACTGGTCCGCCTGCAAAAAACTTACGCAAAACTTCCGCTCACAACCCTGGCCGAACCTGCCGTCCGGCTCGCTCGTGAAGGCTTTACCGTCAGTGAACCCTTTTCCCGCAGACTGAGCAGTGGGGCTGAGCGGTTGCGCAAGGACCCCGAGGCTGCCCGTATTTTTTTGCCGGGTGGTGAACCCCCCCGGCCCGGCCAGACCTTCAAGCAGCTAGATCTCGCCCTTACCCTGGAGCAGTGGGCCAAAAGCGGCGGCGAGACGTTTTACCGGGGCAGCACCGCCACCGCTATTGCTGAGTGGATGGGAAAGCGCGGACTTGTCACCCTCGAGGACCTCAAGCGCTATGAACCGGTCTGGCGTACCCCCCTGCTAGGCAACTATCGCGGTATTCCGGTAGTAACGATGCCGCCCCCGGGTAGCGGCACCGTCCTGCTCGAGATGCTCAATATCCTGGAGGGTTTCGAGGTCTCAGCCCAGAGCCCGCTGTTGCGCACGCACGTGCTCGCCCAGGCGATGAGCCGCGCCTACGCGGACCGCTCACGCTTTTTGGGGGACCCGGCTTTCGTGCCGGTACCGGTCGATGAACTGATCGCCAAAGTTTACGCCCGTTCGCTGATTGGGACGATTGCCCTTGATCGGGCAACCCCCGCAGCATCGATTACCCCTGGTAGTCTCCTGCCCGAGACGGTCCAGGCCCGCTTCAAACAGTGGGAGGCACCCCGCAAGGCTGAAAACACCTCCCACTTGAGTGTCATGGACAGTGCAGGCAATACTGTCGCGCTCACCCAGACGATTAATGGTCCTTTCGGGGCAGCCGTGGTCGCGAGCGGTACCGGCATCCTGCTCAACAACGAAATGGACGACTTCAGCAGCGCGCCGGACGTCCCGAACCTGTATGGCCTGGTGGGGCGGGCGGCCAACGCGATCGAACCGCTCAAGCGTCCTCTCAGTTCGATGACGCCGACCATCTTGCTTGAGAAAGGCAAGCCCTGGATCGCCCTGGGTAGCCCTGGCGGGTCATTTATTACGACTGCCGTCTTGCAGACGATCGTGAACGTAGTCGATCTGCGTCTGTCGATTGGTGAGGCCGTCAATGCACCCCGGATGCATCACCAGTGGCTACCGGACCGTCTGCTCCTTGAGCGCAACTACCCCGTCGGAGTGCAGGAGTTTGACCGGCTGGGCTACAAGGCCAGTGCTATCGATGCACCCGGCAATGTTCAGGCCGTCCAGTTCCGTCCCGGACAGACGCCGATGTTTATCGGTGCAAGTGACTCCCGCCGTGAAGGGATGAGTCAGGTGTGGATAGAACCCGAGCCCAAAGCTAAGACGGCTCGGGAGGCTTTCCCTCCAGCCGCTTTGACCTTGCCTTCGGCTCGGCGTAGGTAGGCGTGGTATCAAATTCGCGCCGCAATTCCTGCTCAAAATCCTGTGAGGCCGATTTGAGGCTGCGGACAGTCCGTCCGAGGTTCTGAGCAAGCTCAGGCAGCTTCCTGGGGCCAAAGACCAGTAGCGCAACGATCAAGATTACGACCAGTTCTGGTAGGCCAACGCCGAACAATTCCATGCGGGGGAAACTCCTGAGGATGACTTCAGTATACGCAGACCACCAAAATAAAGGACTCGCTGTGCGAGCCCCCCAGACCAATCTAGAAGAAAAAGTACGATCGCTAGCGCACCCATAGGGTGACTATTTGTAAACCGTGTAACCCGTTGCAGCCGGACCCTTGGGGGCATCTTCGTTGACGCCGTCCAGCAGCAGACTGTTGTTGGCAATCTGGATGATGATGATCAAAAACACGCCGAACAAGGCGATCAGGACGCCCATGACCGGAGTCGTGCCCCATCCGGGTGAAGCTTTACCAATCTCTGAATTGAGTGGCTTGAGCCGATCTCCTAACCAGGTTCTTTGAGCCATCTATGCACCTGCCCTCTCGAAAGTGACCGCGTCTGAGAATGCCATATTACAGCAAGTCTTAATATTTTACTCACAAAGGGTTGCGAGTCTGAGTCCCAGCCGGTAAACATTCGCCAGGCTCACCTCCTGAGCTGTTGCCGCCTGAAAAACCTGGACCAGGTCATCAGGCCGCAGGACGGTCCCGTCGTTGCGACAGGCTCCCGCGTACTGGAAAGTGGCTTCAGTTTCCCCGACTTCGAGCAGTTCGAGTTCAAAAAGCCAGGAGCGGCAATCGAGTGTATGGGTCTTACCGGATTTCTTGCTGGTGCGCTCGACGGGCAAGCTTTCACTTGCGAGCACGGTTTTGAGGGCCGAGTGCCAGTCTGTTACTTGGGATGCCTGAAGGGTAATCCGGTACTCGGCAGCTACAAGTGCTTGGGCTGCTGCCGGAGATTTGAGCGGAATTTCCTCTACCTGGCACAGATCCACGCCGTGCGGCAACTGGGACTGCAGGCGTGCCCGGAAGTCCGCGACCGGGACCGGCTCTGCAAGCTCGAAATCGACAATCTCCCCGTCGCTCTCCATACCGAGGGCGAGAGCTGTTGCAGTCGAAATGCGCGGCATGGGGTGGAAGCCGTTGCTGTAAGCCAGCACAAGGCTCGCCCGCCGGCAGGCCCGCTCCCAGAGCCGCTGCAAGTCGAGGTGCCCAATAAAGCGCATCTCGGAGCGTTTGGCGAAGACGACGCGCAGGCGCTGTTTAGGTTGTACCGGGGGACCGGATGGGGTTTCTAACTGGGGAACAGCCCGTGGCGCGAGTACTACGTTCGCCCCGAAATCCTCACCGCATATCCCGCAGTGGGAGCACGAATCGAAAGAGCAGTCCGGCACGATTGCCTCGGCCAGTGCCTTTGCATAATCGTCAACCAACCATTGTTTCTCGATACCGGTGTCGATGAAATCCCAGGGCAGGGGGCTGTCGATAGGGGGACCCACGACATCCCAGCTGTAGTCGAACTCGCCCAGTACCTGGTCCCACAGTCCAAAAAAGGCATCTGGGGCAAACCAGGGGTCGTGCCTGGCAACGCCCAGTTCCCAGACGCGGAGAATGGCCCGGCTCATGTCGCGTCCGGCCCGTGTGAGCACGTCTTCGAGGGCAGAGACGCGGATGTCGGTGAAATTGATCTTGACGCCCTTGAGACGGCGGAAGGCGGTTTTGAGCAGGTTGTGTTTGTGGCGCAACTCGGCTGCTGTGACCGTGTGCCACTGAAATGGTGTGTGGGGCTTGGGGGTGAAGTTGGAGATGGTGACGTGAACTTCAAACCGGCGGCGTCCCTGGGCACGGCACTCGCGCTGGAGCCAGCCGATTGTCTCCGCGATGCCCAGCACGTCCTCGTCGGTCTCGGTAGGCAGGCCGATCATGAAGTAGAGCTTGACCATGTCCCAACCGTGCTCGTGGGCGGTCTTGATCCCGTTCAGCAGATCGGCGTTTGTCAGGCCCTTGTTGATCACATCTCGCAGGCGCTGAGTGCCCGCCTCAGGTGCAAAGGTGAGGCTGGGCTTGCGCGCCCCGCCGATGATCCCGGCCAGCTCGTCGTTGAACCGGTCAACCCGCTGGGAGGGCAGGCTCAAAGAGACCGTATCTGCTGCAAGGGCGTTGTGAAGCTGAACCCCGACCGCGGGCAGCGACAGATAATCCGAGCAACTCAGCGACAAAAGTGAGAATTCGTTGAAGCCGGTGGCCTGCAGGCCCGTGAGTACTGTCTCGACGACCGCATCGGGATCAACATCGCGGGCCGGACGGGTGAGCATGCCGGGCTGACAAAAGCGGCAACCGCGCGTACAGCC
>JACMIX010000259.1 GCA_014380935.1 Gloeobacterales cyanobacterium ES-bin-141
CGCAAAAGTGCGGACTTGAGCAGCAAACCGGCAACTGTAACCAGGTTGAGAACCTCGAGCGCCGATCGCTCAGTCGTCCAATCATCCTCACCCAGCCATTGCTCCCAGCGGCTGATTTGGGCAAGACCCGCCTCGAGGCCGGTTGCATCGCGGGTGATACCGCAGGTGCGCCAGCACAGCCAGGGCAACTCGGCCCGAATAATCTCGACTCGCTCGGGGTCCGGTCGGGTGTGGCTTAGCGGGGTCGCGGAGGTATCGTCGCACTTCCCCGGTGTCTGGTTGGAGTGCCGGACATGATCCGCGATCCGGTTGGCAAAGACCAGGCACTCAAGCAGTGAATTGCTGGCGAGGCGGTTGGCTCCGTGTACGCCGGTACTGGCCGTCTCGCCGACCGTGTACAACCCGGATAGACTTGTGCGACCCTGCAAATCGCTGACAATGCCGCCCATCCAGTAGTGGGCGGCCGGGGCAACGGGAACCGGCTCCTTGAAGACATCGACTCCGAACTGCGCGCAGACCCGGGTGATGGTTGGAAAGCGGTGCCGGGTGCGCTCCGGCCCGAGCGGTCGAAAGTCAATGAGCACATGGGGAGCCGCTGTGCGCTCGAGCTGGTCGAAGATGGCGCGGGCCACCACATCACGGGGAGCAAGTTCGCCCAGGGAGTGATAGCCGCCCATGAAGCGCTCGCCCTGTTGGTTGAGCAGGTGTGCCCCTTCGCCCCGGACGGCCTCGCTGATCAAAAAGCGCGGTGCACCCGGCAACAACAACGCCGTCGGGTGGAACTGGACAAATTCAAGATCGCGCAGGGTGACGCCTGCCCGTGCTGCCATAGCAAGACCGTCCCCGGTGCAGACGGCCGGGTTGGTGGTATGGGCAAAGATTTGACCGGCGCCACCGCTGGCCAGAACCGTAACCGGCGCGCCATACCGCTCGTGCTGGCCCTGAATCATGACCAATACGCCCCGGCAGTGTCCTTGATCGACCCACAGGTCAATGGCCAGGGCCTCCTCGATCACCTCGATATTGGGTTGGGACAGGACTTCTTCAATCAGGGCACGCACCAGTTCACGCCCCGTGGCATCGGCAGCGTGCAGGATACGCTTGCGGGAGTGAGCCGCCTCCAGGGTTACGGCAAGCCTTCCCTGGTAACGATCGAAGCTGACTCCCAGTTCAACGAGTTCGCGAATCCGGGCGGGTGCCTCCTCGACCAGTACCTGAACGGCTTCGCGTTCGCACAGACCGGCCCCGGCAACTAGAGTATCCTCGACATGCAATCGAAACGAGTCATCAGGTTCAACAACCGCTGCGATCCCGCCTTGTGCCCACTGGCTCGAGGACAAGGCCAGGTTCTCCTTGGTCAGGAGGGCAATATGCCAGTCTCGGGGGAACTTCAGGGCTGTATAGAGTCCTGCCGCCCCGCTGCCGATCACGATAGCGTCGTAGGATTTCATCGTCTTCTATGCTATCCAGTAACGGCAGGGTCGTCCTATTTCCGCGGTAGCAGACGATGAACACATCTCGGTTGAAGTTCGGCAAGTCTATACGGTCCCAGTGGCTCCTGGAGGAGGACGTGATTTTTTTGAATCATGGCTCCTACGGAGCGACACCGCGTGTCGTGCTCGAAGCCCAGGCCGAGTGGCGGTTGCGCCTGGAGTGCCAGCCCGTCCGGTTTATGCGCCGTGAGCTGATCCCCGCTTTACGGGCCGCGGCAACCGAGTTGGCCGCTTTTATGGGAGCGAGGGGCGAGGACCTGGTGTTTGTGGACAACGCAACCACGGGCATCAACGCCGTACTGCGTTCGCTTGTGCTCGCCCCGGGCGATGAGGTCGTCGCCACCGACCATACCTACGGTGCCGTGCGAAAAACCCTTATCTTTGTATGCGATCGGGCAGGCGCACAGCTGGTGGAGGCGGTCCTGCCCTTTCCCGGTACTGATGATGCCGGGATCGTCGATGCCGTCGCCCGAACCCTCAGTCCCAAAACCAGGCTGGTCGTGCTCGATCATGTCACCTCGCCCAGTGCCCTGATCCTGCCTGTTGAACGATTGGTGCAGCTATGCCGCGAGCGTGGGGTGCCGGTGCTGGTTGACGGAGCTCACGCACTGGGAATGCTGCCGCTTGCCCTGGAGCGCATAGGAGCCGACTGGTACGTCGGGAACTGCCACAAGTGGATGTGCGCGTCAAAGGGATGCGGGTTTTTATGGGCAAGTCCCCGAGTTCAGTCGTCTACCCACCCCACGGTGATCTCACACGGGTTGGGAGAAGGGTATCTTGGTGAGTTCGACTGGACCGGCACGCGCGACTTCAGCACCTGGCTATCGGTCACAGCCGCCCTGGCGTTTCACCGGTCGCTCGGTCCCGAGACGGTCCGCACCTATAACCACGAACTGGTCGTCTGGGCGCGCGACCTGCTCGCCCAATCCTGGGGGACTGAGCCGTGTGCCCCGGAGCGTCTGCTTGGTTCTATGGCAGTCATCCGCACCGACAGGCCCGCCCAAGAGGCGGAGGCGTTGCATGACTATTTGTGGGACCGACATCGTATTGAAGTGCCGGTCATTCCCCTCGTCGGTGCTGCCTGGATTCGTATTAGTGCTCAGGTATATAACGAGTCCGAGGAGTACCGACAGCTTGCGGCGGCGGTAAATGAATACCGCTTGTCCGAGTGCCGGAAATGAGTCTATCGAATGTGCGAGTCTTTGCTGTTACGGGCGTAGCCCGTCAACCATTCGAGGAGTGGCCGCATCGAGATGGGAATGGCTGCCTCGGCCACTTCAACGGTGTGCTGCTGCTGCTGGGTCTGTACAGTCAACTTGTACTGGAAGCGGTCTGCACCGGTCAGTGGTCGGGTGGTAACTGCGGGCAGAGCAAAGAAGTGAGCGGCTTCAACCAGCTGGTGAAGTCTCCGTGCTTCTTCGTCAGGCAATTTTTCAGAATCGAGGGTGACTACCAGATGCATTCCGGCAAAGCCGCCCGTGCGCTCATAGTGAATCTGCATCAGGTCGAAACTCTCCTTAATGCTGTTTTACCCTTCCGGTCCCGAATTCCATATCCTTCGTCCGCATGAATGTATCAGTGGATTTAGGATTCCTGGAGCTTCTCGAGGTCAGGAATTAGAATCTGCTGGTGGCTGTCGCTAATCAAGCCCCGCTGGCGGTAATTAACCATCAGACGAGTTACCGTGACCCGCGTAGCACTGATGGCATTGGCAATCTGTTGATGGGTCAGGCGCACGTCGATTAAGATACCCCGCTCTGTCTTGCGGCCTATACGCTGGGCCAACATGAGCAAAAGTGCAGTGAAGCGCTCGTGGACCCGGCGCTGGTTGGCGATAGCCAGAAATTCTTCACTCCGGCGTAGACACTCCATCATAGAGAAGGTCAGTTGCTGGCCCAATTGCGTCGAACGCTTCAGCTCGGCCAGATGAATAGCCTTCAGACGTACCCTTGTCAGTGCGACCGCGCCATAAGCTGACGGTGTACTCGAAAGCGGCAAGCCAAACATTAATCCCGGCGTGATTAAGCCGAGCAGGCCTTCGTCCCCATTTGCGTGCACTACAGAGAGAACGACAACGCCTTCCGTGCATAGCAAAAGGACATCCTGGGGGCAGAAGACCGCTTCACCTGGGGCGTACTGATACTGAGGCAAGGCAAGTGATGGATTTAGAGCAAAAGTGTTCATGATGCACCAGTTGGGGAATAGGCAGGACAACGTTTACTCAATCAGGCTGCTTGAAGTGTGAAGTCGATATGATTGAACCCCTTCACCATTGAATAGGTGCAAGTTGGATTTGTTATGCAGTCGGGTAACACACACAAAGACATATCTTGTAACAAGGAATACATGGAGAGCTGGTGCGATACTTATCAGTGCAATATGATGACGTCGATGCTACAGGAAGCCTGCGCTGACGAAGTCTCAAATTAGTATATGCTAATGGATAAATTTGCGGGTTCTGTCTCAGCCCGTTTGTCCGCCATAGCCTCACTGAGCAGCCGAGCTTTTACCCATGAATCCCCGTCAACAAATCGTCGATCTTTTCTCAACTTTTCTGCAACTTGACTCCATCCGCTTCCAGGGTTGGGTTGCAGAGCCGAGATTGCGCCGGAGCATGCAAAGCTGTCTTGCCCACTTTACCTCCCCGCGCAATCCGGAGGACTTCTGGGTCTTGTACTGGTACAGGCTCTGGAGAAAGGAGCCTACGAGCCATGCCATGGGGCACCTGTCCGCTTACTTGCAAGAGTCTTGTTACTGGGCAGCCCACAAGATGAATACGAACTTCGCCAGTACCCAGTACTGTTTGTCCGATTACTTTCAAATAGCAATCATCAAAGTTGACAAGGTACTCGAAAGATTTGATCCCGAACAGGGTTTCAAGCTCAAGAACTATGCCGGCACTATCTTTGGCAGCGTTATTCGAGAGACACTTTATCAGCAACAAGAAGCTGATATCTGCACAGACTGGGCATTGCTGCGCAAGATAAGTCACAAACGGCTTGTAGAGTCGCTTCAAAGTGCAGGACTGTCCTCGGTAACGACCGCTTGTTACGTCAGTGCCTGGAACTGCTTTCGGGAATTATACGTTCCGGTCCACGCGACCGGAGCGCGTAAACTCTCCCGGCCCGATACCGCTACCTGGCAGGCGATTGCTCGACTGTATGCCTCAGGGCGTGGAACGGAGCGGACCCCGGAGACGCTCGAGCAGTGGATGCTCGCCTGTGCAAAGGCAGTTCGGAGTTATCTGTATCCTGCATCGGTTTCTGCCAACGCTCCCAGCCCGGGCCAGGAGTCGGGAGAGTTGCTTAATGAATTGTCAGCCCCCCACCAGTCGCTGCTCCTAAAACTCATCGAGTGCGAAGAAGAGCAGGACCGTCAATTGCAGCAAGACCAGCTCAACACTGTGTTGTTAAAGGCTGTGCAGGGACTCGATCTCTATGCGCAACAGCTTCTGCAACTGTATTACGGTCAAGGACTTACCCAGCAGCAAATGGCAGCCCAACTTCAACTGAAGCAGTACAGTGTTTCCCGGCAACTTACCAGGCTTAGAGGAAAGTTACTTCTGGCCTTGGCCCGATGGAGTGAGGACACGCTGCATACTTCCTTACATTCAGACCTAGTAGAGCGTATGGGTGTGCTTTTAGAGGAGTGGCTGGAGGCGCACTATGCCTGTTCTGACCTGATGCCTTAGATGGATACCCTGATGTCTCTCAATCACCTACTTTCAAAGTCCACTCAGTTGTGGTTGGAGTTGCCGCTGGCCGTGCGCGAGCAGGCCTGGCAGGACAGCCGGCCTTTTTCCTCCCCCGGCCGACGGTGGAACGCCTACCTCAACCGCCTGTGTCTTCAGGCCGTCCTCCCCTGGCTCCAACAAGAACTCGACCCCCAC
>JACMIX010000260.1 GCA_014380935.1 Gloeobacterales cyanobacterium ES-bin-141
CAGGTCCAATTCGACAACTCCGGGTTCAACAACTTAGCAATCCCGAAGTCGAGCAACTTGGGTACACCCTCGGACGTCACCAGGATGTTGCTCGGTTTGATGTCCCGGTGGATAACCAGATTCTGATGGGCGTAGTGGACTGCCGAGCAGACCGTGCTGAACAGTTTCAACCGCTCTGTGATCGATAGACACTGGCTGTCGCAGTACTCGTCGATTGCGACTCCCTCGACGTACTCCATCACGAAGTAGGGTAGACCTTCGCTGGTCAAGCCCCCAACTAAAAGTTGCGCAATGTTCGGATGGACAAGGTTGGCTAGAATTTGTCTTTCGGCCAAAAAGCGCTGGACCACGTAATCCGTGTCCATGCCCCGTTTGATGAGCTTGACTGCGACCTGCTTCTGGTACTGGTCATCGCGGACTGCGAGGTAGACCGTACTCATCCCGCCCCGCCCGATCTCGCGCTGAATCAGGTAGGGACCGATGCGTTCTGACTCAGCGGACCACTCGGCCTCGAATGCAGGCGTCTCGAGAAAATTTCCGGACTCCTCGTAGGAGGCAAGGAGCGACTTCACCTCCGCCTGCAACGCGGCATCACCGTGGCAAACACTGGCAAGAAAACCGGGCCGTTCGGCGGGTTCACGCTCGAGCACCGAGGCGAATACGTCGTTGATCCGCTGCCAGTGTTCAGGCTTCACCTCGACCTCCGCTCAGTTCCCGGTAAAGCCAGGCTTTCGCCATGTTCCAGTCCCGTTTGACCGTAGCAGGTGAGATGTCCAGTACCTCGGCAGTTTGCTCGATAGTCAGGCCGCCGAAGAAACGCAACTCGACCATCCGACTCTGGCGCGGGTCGATTCTGGCCAGGCTGTCCAGGGCATCGTCCACGGCAAGCAGGTCCTCGCTCCGACCTTTGAAGGGTAAGCAGACTTCGTCGAGTGAAAACTGGTACTCGCCCCCTCCACGCTTAGCCGCGTCCCTGGAACGGGCGTGATCGACCAGGATGCGGCGCATCATCTGGGCTGCCACGCCAAAGAAATGAGCGCGGTCGCGCCAGTGTACCCGCGTCTGATCGATCATGCGCAGGTATGCCTCATTGACTAAGGCCGTGGCCTGGAGCGGATTGCTGGGGTGCTCATTGCGGGTGTAGCGCGAGGCAATCGAGTGCAACTCGCTGTAAATGAGTGGTGTCAGTTTGTCCAGAGCCTGCTTGTCGCCGTTGCTCCAGTCCATCAACATTTGCGTTACGCCCAGCGAAACCGCCACACCGTCCTCCCAGAGTGTGCAATACCACTTGCACAGGGTAGATTCTTTGTATTGTAGGGATGAATACTCAAAGTTAAGCAGCCCTGACGGCGTGATCACGCGAATTTATATAAAGTTTCACGGCTTCAGCTCAGGACCCCCTGATCCAGGCTTCAGGTGACGAGGAGTAGATTTATTGTTTCTCTGCGTGAGCTTTTTGGTAGAGGTTTTCCGCGTTATTAAGCAGCGGGCAGCACAGTTGCTGCTTTCTAGGGAAAAAACCATGAATACCCTGAAGTTGAATCCGTCTCTTTCTCTACCCCAGCTCTATTTTTGTCCGGGAGAGCAAATTCCCTGCCCTCCCCAGGTCATCTACCTGTGTACTAGGGGTGTTGTACTCGTCACTACATGTCATGCCGGAGGTGAGGAAGGTGTCCTCGGTCTCATGACCCCGGGCCTGCCCTTCGGAGTACCGCTCAGTGGGGCTCAGCCCTACATAGCGACGGCCCTCACCCAGACATGTCTGCATAAGATCAACTTCGCCGACCTCAACCGTTCACCCCAACTGGCCCATCAATTTCTGCCTCACCTGCTCGAACGCCTCAGGCTCAACGAGGAATTTTTCGCCGTCACCAACCAACGCCGAGTCCAGGAGCGATTCGTCGCTTTGTTGATTCTGCTGGCAAAACGGGCAGGCCGCAGGACCGAGCAGGGGATAGCGCTCGATATACGGTTGACCCATCAACAGATTGCCAGCGCCATCAATGCTACGCGCGTAACCGTTACCCGCCTGATGGGGCGTTGCCGGGAGCTTGGCCTCGTACTCGACCATCCCCGCCATATGCTCATCTGCAACCTGGAAAAACTCGAATCCTATCTCGAAGAAGCGTAGGGGTCAGTTGAGCAAGCCCTTCACTACTCCTGCTGATCTACTCTCGATCAGGCGGTTCCAAAAAGCGATTGTGTCGTTCACATCACCAAGGGTAGTTGTCTGCGCGAGCACCACTGTTTGTCTTTCCAGTGCTTCTCGCGCCCGTCTGCGCTCGGTGACGTCTCGAGAGACAGAACAAACCTCAACTACGACTCCTTGCTGGTCGCGAACCGTACGACTAACTGTCTCAAGCCAGATGTAGGTACCATCTTTCCGACGGCTACGGCAAGTCAGGACACGAATGCGCGGTAATCCCGGTGTAGCTGCGTATGTTTCTCTAAGGGTATCGAGGTCGCTCGGGTGAGTAAATTCGTATACGGACCGTCCATTCAACTCCTCGGGGGTAAAGCCCAGTAGTGTTTGACAGGCCGGTGAGGCATAAAGATAAGTCCCCTCGAGAGTTGAGCGCGCAATCATATCGGTGGAGTGCTGCCTCGGCATGGGAGTCGTCCGGGTAGTGTTGGTGTCCATTCCTCGAGTTTGCCCTGAAGCCATGTCCATATTCCAGGCCGAAAATTGTTCAACTTTTGTCAGCTTGAGCAAGTGCTTTTACCGTGGGGTTTTGCAATCGAGAGGGTCCTAGAACATGTAGTTATCGCCAAGGCTGACTTACAGTGCTTACTCAAAGCTGGATGTGACCGTCTCCTGACAGCAGCGTTGGTCAACAAGCCCATATCCGATCGGTATGGCACGCTAATAAAGAGAGTCCCGGAGTCATCCATGAATCGTCTTGCCGCGCGCGTGAGTAGTCTGACCCCTTCTGTGACCCTGGCCGTGGCCGCCAAGGCCAAGGCTCTCAAGATGAAAGGGGTGGATGTCTGTAGTCTGAGCACCGGGGAGCCGGACTTCGATACGCCGCTGGTAATCAAACAGGCCGCCAAGGCCGCCCTGGACCGTGGTGAGACCAAGTATGGGCCTGTGAGTGGTCAACCTCTCTTGCGCGAGTTGATTGCCCAGAAGCACGCCCGTGACAACGGCCTTGCCTACGCAGCCGAGCATGTGCTGGTGACCAACGGCGGCAAGCAAGCACTCTACAACCTGACGATGGCGCTGATCAACCCGGGTGATGAAGTGCTGATCCCGGCACCTTACTGGTTGAGCTATCCCGAGATGGTTAGTCTGGCGGGGGGAGTATCTGTCTTTTTGCCCACCACCGAGGCAACTGATTTTAAAATTACAGCCGACCAACTCGAACAGGCGATCACGTCCCGTACACGCCTGCTCGTGCTCAACTCGCCCTCCAATCCGACTGGCATGATTTACACGCGTGCTGAACTTGCAGCCCTCGCGGAGGTGCTTGTTCGCCGAGATCTGCTGGTGGTCTCGGACGAAATTTATGAAAAGCTTATCTACGACGACGTCCGGCACTACAGCATCGGGTCACTCGGAGACGAAATCTTCGCGCGTACTATCCTGTGCAGCGGCTTCAGTAAAGCCTACGCCATGACCGGCTGGCGGTTAGGCTACCTGGCCGGGCCACTCGACATCATCAAGGCTGCCTCTGCTATCCAGAGTCACAGTACCTCCAACGTGGCGGCCTATTCCCAGGCCGGTGCAATTGCTGCCCTGCAGGACCCGACTGTTCCCGGAGAAGTTGAGCGCATGGTCAAGGTTTTCGCCGAGCGCAGACTGGTGATGTACGAAGGTCTGCTCAAAATTCCAGGTATTCGCTGTGCTCGTGCCCAGGGTGCCTTCTACCTGTTCGCGGACATTCAGGCAAGTGGCCTGGACTCGGGTACATTCTGCGAACGGTTGCTCGACGAGGTACAAGTTGCGGCAGTACCGGGTCTTGCTTTTGGTTCTGACACCCACATCCGCCTTTCCTACGCAACCGATACTCTCACCATCACCCGGGGCCTGGAGCGTCTTGAACAGTTTATGAAAAGCTGTCTGACAGTCAGGACTTGATCTGATTATGGATAGGTATACGCAAACGAAAACCCCGGCCCATTTACTGAAACAATCCCACATTACTACTCTAGTAGGCTGATGGAGTTTCTATCCTGAAGGATCTAGAACGCTCCCATTCTCTACGTATTGGGGATCAATCAATATCCGGTCGGGGTGATCGCGGCGGCTTTATCAAAACCTTTGCAGACTGGGCTTTCAGTTTCAAGTTTGGGTTTTTTGAAAAGCTGATTGCGCTTACTTGCCTGTCTGCCTTGGGTTGAAGAATGAATAGCTAACGACCCTTTAAATATAGAGGAGTACTTCCAATTGAGATCAACTAGTCAACATATTTTCACAACTTTGTGCCGCACTCCGGGCAAAAGCGATTGGCAGATGTGTTCTTGACCGAGCAATTGGGGCAGTAAACCAGTTCGAGTGTTTCGAGACGAAACGGGATCGGCAACCCGACCATCTGGTAATTTGCTTTGCCGGGAGGGACCATCGGATAGCAATTCGTGTCACGGACCACCTGAAAGTCGCAAATAACCGGGCGGTCGCTGGTAATGAAGCGCTCAATCCCGTCTTTGAGCTGGTCGGGGTGGTCAATCACCATTCCCTCAGCACCAAAAGCCTCGGCCAACTTGACGAAGTCCGGCATCGACGGCTGCATGTTGGAGTGAGAGAAACGCCGGTCGTAGAAAAACTCCTGCCACTGGCGCACCATACCCTGCCATCCGTTGTTGATGATCGCCGTATTGACCGGCAAATTGTATTGGACGGCGGTACCAATCTCTTGCAGGTTCATCTGGAAGCTTGCATCGCCAGAAATACAAACGACGTCTTCGTCCGGTAGACCTACTTGAACTCCGATAGCGGCTGGAAAGCCATAACCCATCGTGCCCAGCCCACCTGAGGAAATCCATTGGCGCGGGCCGTTGCGCAGGAATTGAGCCGCCCACATCTGGTGCTGGCCCACGTCCGTGGTGTAGTAGGCGTCAGGTGCCCGGTCGCGCAGACCAACCATGATCTCCTGGGGATAGAGGTGCAGGCCGTCACTCGGCACCTCGAGCGGATATTCGGCGCGCCAACGCTCGACACGCTCGAGCCATGCCTGAGTGCGCGGCTGAAAGGCGTCGATGCGCTTGATCAATTCCTGGAGGACGAGGCGCACATCCCCGACAATCGGCACCTCGGGGCTGCGATTTTTGCCGACCTCGGCTGGGTCGACATCGATGTGGATAACCTTGGCGTGCGAGGCAAACTCGTCAAGCTTGCCCGTTACCCGGTCATCAAAACGTGCTCCCACGGCAATCAGCAGGTCACACTCGGTGACGGCAAAGTTGGCGTAGGCGGTACCGTGCATGCCGAGCATGCCGAGACCGAGCGGATGGTTCTCGGGAAAAGCGCCTTTGCCCATCAGGGTCGTAGTAGCCGGGATCAAGCACATCTCGGCCAGCTGGAGTAACTCTGCGTGGGCAGCCGAAGCAATCGCACCGCCACCGATGTAGAGCAGAGGTCTATCCGCTTCGAGAATGAGCTTGGCTGCCTGGGCTATCTGGCGGGGATTGCCGCGCGTGGTCGGACGGTAACCGGGAATGTGAACTCTGCCCGCGGGCTCGGGCTCGTACTCAAAAGTCTCCTGGCCTACGTCCTTGGGGAAGTCGATGAGCACCGGGCCGGGCCGACCGGTTGACGCGATATGAAACGCCTCGGCGAATATACGGCTGATCGACTGCGGTTCGCGCACGACGTAGGAATGCTTGACGATCGGTAGAGTGATGCCGACGATATCCGCTTCTTGAAAGGCATCCGAGCCAATTGCCTTACGGGCAACCTGGCCTGTAAGGGCGACCATCGGGATCGAATCCATGTGAGCGGTCGCAATACCGGTGACCAGGTTGGTCGCGCCGGGGCCGGAGGTAGCGACGCAGACACCCACCCGTCCGGTCGCACGGGCATAGCCGTCGGCGGCATGGCAGGCCCCCTGCTCGTGCCGGGTCAGAAAGTGCTGCAGACGGCCCTCGGCCTCTGCTTTGTAGATCTCATCGTAGACCGGCAAGATCGCACCACCCGGGTAGCCGAAGATGTGCTCGGCTCCCTGGCGATACAGGCTATCTACAACCGCGAAAGCGCCAGTGGTCTGCATGCAGCGTTCCTCTTATCCAGGCCTTGTGTAACCTATGTGACTTTTCAGTGTAATGAAGGGACTGAGCCTTGTCCACTTCATGTCAGGTTTTACTCGGAAAAGTTGAGCCGTCTACTATTCGGCTAAACCTGCTAGGCTGTGAAGTCAACAAGTTACGAAGAATACAAAAATGCCGCGCCGCATTGCAAAGGGTTTGTGTGTCCTGGTGTTACTGGCGAGCTGCGCCGGGCAACCCGCGGCTGAGACCGCACAATCCACCCCTGAGGCGGCACCTGCTCCCGAGGCAAGTGGTAGGAGGAAACTGGTCGCCTCTGCCCGAGGTACCAATGGCATGATCCTCCAGGTCAGTTCAGCCGAGCGCCTCTCCGCTAGTGAAGCAAAAATTTCCCTGCGTATCTTTAATCCCGGTGCGACACCCCAGCCCCAGACAGTAGACCTGGAGAATTTTTACATCGCGCCGCTGGATAACTCGACACTGCCGGTTGTTGCTGTCGATCAGGCAAAGACGACGCTCAAGCCCATGGTGCTACAGCCCCGCGAGAATACCGAGGGTGATGTGTACTTCAAGACACCCGGCCCCGGGGCCATGGCAATTTCTTACGGTACGGCCCCGGAACTGTCCGTCAACGTGGTCAGGATACCGGCCCAAAACTGAGCGGGCGACCGCGAGTCTCCCGATGAACCTCTCCGTTCTCGAAAGCGATCTGCCCGCCTACGACCGTAAGCGCAGGCCAGCCGGTCAGCGACCAGCCCTCGAATGGACTCCAGCCGCAACGGGTAAGCAGGTCTTGCGCCTGCACGGTCTGGAATGTCTCCATATCGACCAGGGCGAGGTCCGCATCATAGCCGGGTGCTATGCGGCCTTTGTTGGGGATGGCGTAGGCGAGCGCCGGGTTCACGCTCATCCAGCGCGTTACATCATTGAGAGTTGCCTCGCCCCGATGAACGGCGGTGAGCATCAGTGGCAGAGAAGTTTCCACTCCTGTCATACCCGCTGCCGCCTCACTGTAGTCGCGGTCTTTTTCGGCCTTGAGATGCGGAGCGTGGTCGGTGGCGATGAGATCGATAAGCCCTGAGCGCAAACCCGCCCATAGAGCCCGGCGATCGGCCTCCGAGCGCAGAGGCGGATTCATCTTGGCTCGCATGCCGATCTTGTCGTAGGCATCCGTGGTCCAGAACAGGTGTTGTGGGGTAGCCTCGGCAGTTACCCAGGCGGGTTTGTCCTGCCTGAGCAATTCCACTTCCTCGGCCGTCGATAGATGCAGGATATGCAGGCGACGCCGGTAGCGCCGGGAGAGGGCAAGTGCCTGGGCTGTTGCAAGGCGGGCGCACTCGTTATCGCGCAGTTGGGAGTGGACGTGGGGGTCGGTACGTCCGGCAAACACCCGCGTCCGCTCGCGGATACGGCTCTCGTCTTCGGCGTGGACGGCGATCAGGCGCGGCACTTCTCGAAAAATACGCTCTAGAACCACGGGGTCGTCCACTAGCAGATCGCCCGTCGAAGCTCCCATGAAAATCTTGACGCCGCAGGCGGGCTCTGCCGTCTTAAGTTCGTCGAGGTTGTCAGCGGTCGCGCCGATGAAAAATCCGTAGTTGACGACGCATTTAAGCGCCGCCCGGTCAAGTTTGTCCTGCAAGCGCTCCTGGGTTGTCGTGGGTGGACTGGTATTGGGCATCTCCAAAAAAGAAGTCACACCACCCCGGGCACAGGCCCACGAGCCCGTCTGTAAATCTTCTTTGTATTCTTTGCCGGGCTCTCGAAAGTGAACTTGAGGATCGATTACCCCCGGCAGCAATACTCTGCCAGCCCCATCGATACACCGGTCGGCCCCGACGAGGATACGGTCGATGGCTGCGATCCGCCCGTTCTCACAAAGCAGGTCGCCCTCAAAAAGACTGCCATCAGCCAGGACCATCCGGACATTACGCAGCAGCAAACTTTCCACCGACATCTCCAATCCGTTTGCCCTTGATTATGCGTCAACTATTTAGCCGAGTGTCCCCACCAGCAGCACTGTCGCGACGGCGTAGTCCCCGTCGTGGCTGAAACTCAATTGCCACTCCAGTTGACTGTAAGGTGCGACTCGGAGGGCGGCCCTGCCGTGTAGGCAAACGGTCGGCTCGCCCGAGGGCTTGCGGACAATCTCGATCTCGCGGTACCCGATGCCCCGCCAACCTGTGCCCAGGGCTTTGGTTACCGCTTCCTTGGCGGCCCAACGCCCGGCGAGACGGCTGTGCAGGTGGCGAGGTGAGGCGAGGCAATACTGCTGCTCACAGACCGTGTAGACCCGGTTGAGGAACTGCGTGCCGTAACGCTCGTGTAGAGCCTGGATGCGCGGAATGCGCACCACGTCTGTACCAATACGGTGGAAAACCGTTGTACCGGGTGAGAGGTCCATCAGGACTCAGGGAGCGCTACCTTCAACCTGCCTCTTGCACGACCTCGGTCTCGGGTAGGATCTCCTGGGCGGGAGCCTTGAACTGGCAGCTCGTGCAGGCGACCAGGTCGTCACCCCGCTTGCGCGGCTTGTAGACCAGGATTGAGTCGCACTCGGGACAACTGGGCTCTGCAATCGGTCGGCTCCAGAGTACGTAGTCGCACTCGGGATACTGGTCGCAACCATAGAAGGTCTTGCCCATGCGCGAGCGCCGCTCGACGACGTGACCCTGCTTGCACTTGGGACAATCCACACCGGTGCGCTTGAGCAGGGGTTGGTTTTTGGCACAATTGGAGCACTTGAGGTATTCGCCGTAGCGCCCGTACTTGATAGTCATGGGCTCGTGACCACACTGGGAGCAAACTTCTCCGGGGGCGGGGCGGTCCCTGGGAACGGGTTTGTTGTCGCGGGTCAACTGGTAGGTAAAGCCACACTCGGGGTAGCCCGAGCAGCCCAGGAAATTGCCGAAGCGTCCATAGCGACTCAGCAACGGCCGGCCACACTGTTCGCACAGATAGTCCGTGACGATCACGACTTTCGCCATGTCCTCGTTGGCTGCTTTGAGTGTGTCAAGGAACGGACCGTAAAAGTCGGTCAGCAGCTTCGTCCAGGGTTGAGACCCCTTCTCGACTTCATCGAGTTGGGTCTCCATGTTGGCCGTGAACTCGGTATCAACAATATTGGGGAAGTACTGGACGAGCTGGTCGTTGACCTTCATACCCAGATCGGTGGGAATGAGGGTGCGGCCTTCCTTATTGACATATCCACGGTCCTGGATCGTACCGATTGTAGGTGCGTAGGTGCTGGGCCGTCCGATGCCCTGCTCCTCGAGTGCCTTGACCAGAGTCGCCTCCGAGTAACGCGGTGAAGGCTGGGTAAAGTGCTGGCGAGGATCGACACCCAACAAGATGAGGCTCTCTCCCTCTTGAAGCACGGGTGCCGCACCGGCCGGCTCCTCGGACCCTGAAGCCTCACGGGATTCTTCATAAACACGGGTGTAGCCGTCGAAGACCGTGCGGCTCACCGATACCCGAAACAGCCCATCAGGATGGCCTGTTGTTTTGGCGGCAATCTCGACTGTACGCGTCTCGATGGTGGCCGACACCATCTGTGAGGCGACGAAGCGCTGCCAGATCAACCGATAGAGCTTGAACTGGTCGGGAGTCAGGTGTTTTTTTAACTGGTCTGGTGGCCTGTTGACATCTGCAGGTCGAATACATTCGTGGGCATCCTGGGCACCCTTCTTGGCTCCGTATTGACGCCTGCGGGATGGGTAGTAGTCTTTGCCGTAGGCAGCAACGATGAAGTCGCGGGTGCTGTCCTGGGCAGATTCGGCCACACGCGCACTGTCGGTACGCATATAAGTGATCAGGCCTACCGGTCCTTCCTCACCCAGTTCGATCCCCTCGTACAACTGCTGGGCAATCGCCATTGTGCGTTTGACCGTGAGATTGAGGGCACCGGCACCCTCCCGCTGAAGCGTACTGGTGATGAAGGGTGGTTGCGGGTCTTTCTTGCGTTCGCGGGTCTTGACCGAATCGACTGTGCAGGTGGCACCTCGCAGAGCGGCAACCGCAGTTTCGGCTGCCTCAGAGTTGGCAAGTTCAGGTTTCTTCGCGCCCCAACGTACCAGGTCGGCCACGAACTGCGGTGCGTCCTCGGGCGTCTGCCGGAATAGACCGTGAATAGTCCAGTACTCTTCACTCACAAATGCCTGAATTTCTTTTTCGCGGTCGCAGATGAGACGCACGGCAACCGACTGAACCCGACCTGCCGAGAGACCGCGCTGGACCTTCTTCCACAGCAAAGGGCTTAACTTGTAGCCGACAAGACGATCGAGGATGCGTCGAGCCTGTTGGGCATCGACGCGATTGACGTCGATACTGCGGGCATTGATAACCGCGTTGCGGACTGCTTGCTGGGTAATTTCGTGAAACTCGACGCGCCGTAAGCGCTCGCTTGGAATTTCCAGAATGTGTGCCAAATGCCAGGCAATCGCCTCTCCCTCTCGATCCGGGTCCGAGGCCAGATAGACACAGTCGGCAGTCCGTGCAGCTCCCTGCAACTCCTTGACCACATCCTCTTTTTTCGGGATAATCACGTACTTCGGCTCAAAGTTTTTATCGACGTTGACGCCGATTTCCTTTTGAGGCAGGTCGCGGATATGACCGGCGGAGGCCTTGACGATGTAATCTTTGCCGAGAATCTTGCTGATCGTTTTGGCCTTGGCAGGAGACTCAACGATGACAAGCGATTTGCTCATAGGACGCGCTTAGAGAGGAACATCAAGTAGTAGAGGAGGTTAGCCCCTTGGCTGAAGGTACCCGTCTCTTTCAACAACCTAGCAGACCCGGGGCAGATGTAAATCGATCGTGCCTCGATTTATAAACGCCGGTGACGCAGGACCGGTAGTTGTCGGCGCACCTGCTCGACCCGAGCGGCATCGATTTCAGCGATGGCGACACCGCAGGCATCGCCCGCATCGGCGAGTACCGTTCCCCACGGATCCACGATCAGAGCGTGACCATAAGTCTGGCGGCGCTCGTAGTGCTGCCCGGTCTGAGCGGGTGCAAGTACGTAGCAGGTGTTTTCGATCGCCCGCGCTTGCAAGAGTACGCGCCAATGATCCTTACCCGTGAAAGCCGTAAAGGCGGAGGGAACCAGCAAGATCTCTGCACCCTGAGCAGCCAGTGCCCGGTAGAGTTCCGGGAAGCGTAAGTCGTAACATACCGACAAACCGATTCTGCCAAGCATCCCGGCCTCGACGACTGGGGCAAGTTCACCCGGTCTCACCGAATCAGACTCGCGGTAGGTGTTACCGTCGGGCAAATCAACGTCGAACAGGTGCAACTTGCGGTAGCGGCCCAGGTCTTTGCCATCCGGCCCGACGAGCAGGGCTGTGTTGTAAACGGCTCGCACGGGCACTTGCGCGTCAACCGGTACCGGGTAGCCTCCACCCAACACGGTCACCTGCCACTCCCGCGCCGCCGCCCGCAAAAACTTCTCGCTCGCCGCGGCAATCTCAGCTGCCTGGTTGAGCTTATCCGTCTCGGAGCCTAGAAAGGCAAAGTTTTCGGGCAAGCAGACCAGACTCGCGCCGCGCCGCACTGCGAGACTGGCCAGATCGTAGGCTTGCTGGAGGTTTGTATCGAGATCCGGCGTACTGGTCATCTGCACAACGGCAGCCAGGTATTTTTCCATGGTTCTAGAAATCGTCGTCGCTGGCGGGCATCTCATCCGTCCCTGCACCATCACGCTTGGAACCGAGCAGATCAAGGCGGTCCACTCGAATAATCGGACGCTCTTTGCTCTCTTTGGTAGTCCGGTCTTGCCAACGGCTAAAGGCAAGTGAGCCAGAGATACCGATGAGCGAACCTTTGCGGACGTACTCCCCGGCGATCTCCGCCGTCTTGCCCCAGACTTCGAGATTAAACCAGTCGGGTGGTGTATCCTCTCCTTTGCGTTTGAGGCGGTTGACGGCCAGGGTGAGCGTACACAGAACGTTGCCCGATTCGAAATAGCGCACCTCCGGGTCGCGGCCCGCCCGGCCTACCAGGGTCACCATGTTCAAGCTCATCATTCATGCTCCTCTTACGACTTTGCTCGTCAGCTTATCAAATGCACACATCGGTAAGCCCTCCTGTGACGTCCGAGAACGCAATGCGCAGCACCGCACACCTCAAAGAGCAGCGAACGCCGCCATCGAGACCCTGCCTGCCACGGCCCTTGCAACCTGGCGGAAGGATTCAGCCGAGACCGAGTCGGGCCTGGCAATTGTGATCGGTACGCCCTGGTCCCCGCCTTCCCGTACCGGCATCTCGAGGGGAATTTGACCGAGCAAGGGCAAGCCCAGTTCTCCAGCCGTGCGCTTTCCGCCGCCGCTACCGAAGATGTCATAGTTGCGGTCGGGTTGATCGGGAGGAATGAAGTAGCTCATGTTCTCGACAATGCCGAGCACCGGTACGCCAACCTGCTGGAACATCCGTAGTCCCTTGCGCGCATCGAGCAGCGCAACCGTCTGAGGAGTGGTCACGATAATTGCACCGGCAAGCGGCACTGCCTGGGTAAGGGTCAGCTGGGCATCTCCGGTTCCGGGGGGCAAATCCACAATCAAGTAGTCCAACCCTCCCCACTGAACCTGGTAAAGAAACTGGCGGATGATGCCGTTGAGCATCGGACCTCTCCAGACTACCGGCTGGTCCTCACCGATCAGGAAACCCATCGAGACAATCTTGACGCCGTAGTTGTAGAGAGGAAGAATAACCTCGGCACCGCCCTCGCTGCGGACCTCCATCTTCTCGCCCTGAAGCCCCAACATCAGCGGCACATTCGGCCCGTAGATGTCGGCATCGACGATGCCGACCAGGGCCCCCATCTGGGCGAGGGCAACAGCAATATTGACCGCTACGGTCGTCTTGCCGACACCTCCCTTGCCACTCGAGACAGCGATGATGTTCTTGACGCCGGGAATGCCCTGGCGATCCGGTAGACCTTTTTGGGTGGGTGTCTCGGCAGTCACCTCGATATCGACATGCTGGACGCCCTCGATACCGAAGACGGCCTTTTTGCACTCATCGACGATCATCTCGCGCAGTGGACAGGCAGGGGTAGTCAGTACCAGCGTGAAGCTGACATCGCCTCCTTGAACCTCGATGTTGCGAATCATGTCCAGCTCAACCAGGGACCGATGTAGTTCTGGATCCTGAACTGGCTTGAGAGCTGTCAGTATCTCTTGCTTCTGAACCATTCTCTGCATAATGCTTGCCTTCGAGGCACTCCCCTGAGTGCTTTGCCGTCCTCTATTGTAGGAGCACAGCATAACTGTCCGAGAGACAGCAATGACATTCCGGTGAAGAGTAGATACCGAGGGAGGATGTTTTTGTCGTAGACACGTAGGATGATTCCCTAAGAACATTTGCTCAGGAGATTCTCTCGTGAAGGCTCAATTAGGTTCGTGGCTGCATACCGTTCTGCTTGCAAGTGGCCTGGTGGGTTGTGGCTTGTTAATGATACCTACGGCAAGTGCTGCTACCTGCACACCCCTAGAGCCCCTGGGGTCAAAAGTAACTGCGGTTAAAAAGTCCATTTCACCACCTGGTACCTTTGTGACCGACAACAACTGGAACACCGATTTTGCTGTGCCAGGTAATGCGAGGTTCGAGCGTTTTGTGACCACTATCAAGCCAGATAGTGATGGTCAGTACGATATCCGGGTAGTGCTCAAATATAGCGACGGCAGTAGCGACATTGCCTTCGAGCAGACGGGCAAGTCGCTCGGTAAGGGCAAAGCTTTCGAGGTGTCAGGTAAGCCCGCCAACCTGGAAAAGCAGCCTTTCCAGATCAACGCTTCTGTCGGTGGGCCTGTCTCGACCGGCAAGAGCTATACCCTCTCAACCGTGGGCTGTCAGTAGTCGGCGCGAGTGCCACAATAGCTAGACTAGCGGCGCATCGGAGAGTAGGAAGTGATAACGAACTTGCAGACGCGGTCGGCAGACCGGCAATACCGGTGGCATCGGCGGCGCGAGTTCATGCGGCGGCTGGTTCTGTCCGGCGGTGGCCTTTTGGTGACGCATCTGCTGACCCGAGCGAGCAGGGCGGCAGTCGTACCGGTCGATGAACCGACCATACAAGTGCAAAGGGTATCATTCGCCGGTGAGGGCGGCCCAATCGAGGCCTATCTAGCCCTGCCACGCAAAGCCCTGCCCAGGGCAGGGGTGCTGGTTGTCCAGGAGATCTTCGGACTGACCGGCTACATCGAGGATGTGACTCGGCGCCTGGCTGTAGCCGGATTTGCTGCTCTTGCGCCTGATCTATACTCGCGCTTGGGTGGAACTGAGCGGGCACTCAAGGAGGGAGGCGGTGATGAGGCGCGCGTCGTGGCTCAGAAGCTCAACGATACCCAGGTCAACCGCGATCTCGATTTGAGCTTTGCACATCTACAAAACCAGTTGGGACCCCAGAGCAAAATCGGTATTGTCGGGTTCTGCTGGGGTGGCAATAAGTCGCTAACTTACGCTGCCGAGAACCCGGATATCGCAGCCTCGGTCGTCTTTTACGGGTCTAATCCCGAACCGCTCGGGCGCGTGAGTAACCTGGAAGCTCCGGTGCTTGGCAACTATGCCGCACGCGATGAGCGCATCACCAGTACATTACCCGAACTTGAGGCAATGCTCAAAAAATACGGTAAGGCCTACGACTTTAAGGTCTATCCAAATGTCGAGCATGCCTTCCACAACGATACGCGCACGGACCGCTACAACGCGGAGGCGGCCCTGGATGCCTGGGAGCGGACAATTGCTTTCTTCAACCGCTACCTGGCCGGATGAGGTGGGTATCGGTAATGCTCGTGGCGATGCTGGCTGGTTGCAGTGCGAAACCAGCCGAGTGCGGATCTGTCGAACTGACCTTCTGGCATGGAGCCGACCCGGCACCCAATCGCGTCATCCTCGAAAAACTGGTTGCAGAGTTTAACCGCACGCATCCGAATATACAGGTCAAACCTGTCTATGCCGGATTGCAAGACCAGCAGATCCCAAAGATCCTCGCGGCGGTAATCGGTGGCTCACCGCCCGATCTACTGTGGTACAACTCGACACTCACGGGTCAGCTGGTCAAAACGGACGCCCTCGTTCCGCTTGACGGTTTTCCGGAGTGCGAGTCCCTCCTCGCGTCGGTGTGGCCAAATTTGCAACCCGCAACCCGTTACCGGGGCAAAACCTGGTCCATTCCCTTTGACACCAACAACCTGGCTGTCTTCTACAACAAGCAGATATTTGCCCGGGCCGAAGTACGCGAACTACCCCGCACCTGGCCCGAGTTCCTTGCCCTGGCAAAACGGCTCACCACCGACAGCAACGGTGACGGGCGGCCTGAGCAGTATGGATTCCGGCTTCCCCTGGGCACCGGGGAGTGGACAGTCTTCAACTGGCTGGCCTTCTACTGGGCTGCGGGGGGAGAGCTTATTGTCGGTAACCAGCCGCAAATAGACTCCCGGGCCGGGCGCAAGGCGCTTGGTTACTGGGCGCAGTTTCTTGAGCCGCCTGTAGGCGCGAGTCTGTCTCAACCGGAACAGGGCTTCAACTTTGATGACTTTTATCAGGGGCGAGTGGCCATGCAGGTGAGTGGTCCCTGGGTGCTCGCGGAAATGAAAGAGACGGACGTGGAATATGGTGTCTTTCCTCTACCACGGGGAGATGTTCCTGCCACTACCATCGGTGGGGAGCAGCTCTTCTTGATGAAGACGACCCGCGCCCGCGCACGGGCGAGTTGGGAATTTGCCAGGTACGTACTCAGCGATCAGTTTCAGGCGGCCTGGGCAGCCGGGACGGGTTACCTGCCGGTGACGAGAACAGCTGCTCGTTCGGCTCAGTACCGGGCGTTTTTGAAGCAGAACCCCCAGATGCAGGTTTTTCTCGATCAGCTTCCGGTTGGCCGGGTCCGCCCGCTCGATCCCACCTACCCCCAGGTTTCAAATATCATCGGTCAGGCCATCGAACAGGTTTTACTCAAGGCGCGTTCGCCAGAGGCGGCCCTGGCTGATGCTCAGCAAGAAGCGCAGAGTATCATTCGCACCCAGCCGGGAGCCGTGGTCGAGTAGTTATTAAAAGAGGCGCAGCACCGTGTGATAAAGTGCATCCCGTATGCGTCATGTCTCAATCCTGCTTGTATTTCTGCTGGCTGGCTGTGCCGGCGCGCCGCCCACGGATAAACCGGTAGCGGGCGGTACACTTACTCAGGCTCTCATCGGCGATCCTGACACCTTCAACCCGGTCCTCGCGCGCACGCCCAGTAGCCTTGAGGTGACACGCCTCTTGTTCGTGGGTCTAGTCGGTCCTCCCGACTCCACGGGTACAGTCCAACCCGAACTCGCAGAGCGCTGGCAAATCAGCGCCGATCGACGCCGTTTCGTCTTTACTCTGCGGCCGGGACTAGTGTGGTCTGACGGTGATCCCCTGGATGCGGACGACGTTGTTTTCACTTATAACCAGGTCTACTTCAATGCCCGGATGCCCGTGGGAGTGCGTCTCGTCCGGGTCACCCCTCCCACTGTCCGTGCCCTCGACCCACTGACGGTCGAATTCGTTCTGGACCAACCGGATGCGGAGTTCCTGAACCGCACAGAGCCCATCCTGCCCAAACACCTTCTCTCGGCAGATTTGAAAAGCGAAGGAGATTCTCTACTCGACGTATGGGGTATGGATACCAACCCGACCAGCCTGGTGGGCAATGGACCCTTTCTCTGTACAGGTTATAGACCGGGTAAGCAACTCGTCTTGCAAGCCAATCCTCGCTACTGGCGTAAGCCACAGCCCTATGTCAAAACCCTTGACTACACAATTGCCGCGAACCAGGCCGATGCCTTCGCCCAGTTCAGGGCCAGTAAACTCGACGTCTACCGTCCTGCCGCTGCCGACTACGCCACGCTTTACGCAGAGCAAGGATCCGGTAACTTCACCCTCATCAACAGTGGACCGCAACCCGAACTGACATTCCTGGCCTTCAATCTGAACCGGGGCCGCAAAGACGATGAGCCCCTCGTAAACCCTGTCCGCTCCGCCTGGTTCAATGACGCTCGCTTCCGGCGGGCCGTGGCCTATGCGCTTGACCGCGAGGCGATGGTCGGGGCTTTGGGAGGAGCCGCGCAGGCCGATACGTATCCTTCCGATGCTGCCCGGGCGATGTCGTTGCTCGAAGAGGCAGGCTTCCGGCGCGATGCAGAGAGCAAATTGCAGGATGCTGCCGGGAACCCTGTCCGCTTTACGCTGCTTACAAGCGCCGACAGTTCGACTCAGCGAGCACTGGCGGAAATTGTCCGCCGTGACCTTGAAGGACTGGGGATCGAGGTTGAGGTGAAGGGACTACCCCTCAACACGCTGCGCAACCGGCTCAAGTCAACCCTGCGCTGGGAGGCAGTGCTGGGCTCACTCGCGGGAGCCGCGATGAATCCTCTGGGTCAGACTGAACTGTGGCACTCGCAAGCGGAATGGCACCTGTTCAACCAGCAACGGCCACAACTGAAGGGTCAGCAGGTTAGTGCCTGGGAGCAAGAACTTGACGGCTTATTGGCGCGCGCAGGTGCAGAGGGCGATAGCACTCGGCGGCAAGCTCTCAAAGACCAGATGACCGAGATCATCAAAACTCAAATGCCCCTCATCCCGACCGTTCATCCTCTCGCTATCACAGCCGTCCGCAACCGCGTCCGCAATGTCAAACCAGCAGCTACGGATAGCGCTGTCTATGGCCGCGCGTTGGGCAACATCTGGGAAGTGCAAGTTGACAATTGAATCACCGGTACAGCTTCAGCGGCAGTCAGCAGCGTGGCTCCTCCATAAGCTCAACAATTGCTCGAAGGCAGGTGACACCGGTTCGTCCGCTCGCCGAATAAAGCCGGATGCGACCGTCGATGTCGCCTTGCTCAGCTCGCGGTAGGTCACACCCGGAAACTGCCGCTCGCGGGCACAGGCTGGAACAATCGTCACTCCCATACCAGAGGCGACCAGGTTCAAGCAGAAGTTCAAGTCGCTGGTCTGGTGTTGGACATCGGGAATGAACCCGGCCTGGTGGCACAGTTCGTAGATGATGTCGAAGCAGGCGGGAGCTACGGCGCGGGGAAAGAGAATAAATGCTTCGGTCGTCAGTGCCTCGAGTGCTATCTTGCGACGGCGGGCAAGGGGATGGACGGTAGGCAGGGCACAGAGGAAAGTTTCTTCAAGAACCTTTTCGAAGACCAGTCCGGGTCCGCTTACTGGCGGGTGCAAAAAACCGGCGTCGATCCGCCCGCGGCGGACGGCCTCATGTTGTTCGGGGGCGGTCAATTGGTAGCTGATAAGCCTGGTCTTTGGGTAGTACTGGGCGAACTTCTGAACAACCTCGAGCAGACCATGAAAGGTTGCGCAGGGCTCGAAGGCGACGCTCAGTACATCCAGTTGCCGTTGGGCGGCGTTGCGGGCTGTCTCGATTCCGCGCGCGTGTTGGTCCAGGGTCAGCCTCGCCTGTTCTAGAAATACCTGGCCGACAGGCGTTAGCTGCACCTGCCGTTGGGTGCGCTGAAAGAGCGGCGACCCCAGTTGCTGCTCCAAAAGCTGAATCTGACGCGATAGTGATGGCTGAGCAATCCCCAACCGTGCCGCAGCTTGACCGAAGTGCAATTCCTCAGCCAGCACCACGAAGTAGTGCAACTGGCGGACCTCAATCTCGGGTGGTTTCTCCATCTAGATGGCGAGGTATAGATGATCTCAGAGTAAACGAATCCAGGTCCTCGCCGGTCGGGGGCCTGGATTGATAGCTGGAAACTATCAATTGTGCTGTGCGGCTATTGGACAGGGCTACACGGCTTCTGTTACTTTTGGCTTCGCAAGCAGGAGTCAACGGCATGAAAATTGGCATCGTCGGGGCCGGGAGTGTCGGCAGTGGTCTGGGCAAGCTCTGGACTGCTGCTGGACACCAGGTTCTTTTGAGCTACTCCCGGAATGTACACAAGCTCGAGATTCTGGCGGGAGAGATAGGACCGGGTGCGAATGTTGGTACCCCACGTGAGGCAGTTGAATTTGGTGAAGTGGTCCTGCTCGCCGTTCCCTGGCAGGCCGTGACGGATGCTCTCGCTCAGGCGGGTTCACTCGCGGGCAAACTACTCTTTTCGAGCGTCAATGCCCTCAAGTCCGACTTCAGTGGTCTCGACATCGGCACCACCACCTCCGCCGCCGAGTGGATCGCCGAGCGCACCCCAGGTGCCACTGTTGTCGAAGCCCTGCCCGTCAATGCCGAACTGCTGCACTCGCCTTCGCTGCGATTCGGTACCCAGGTGCCGAGTGTCTTCTACTGCGGTGACGACGCAAACGCCAAGGCCACGGTCGCCCGCCTCCTCACAGATGCCGGTATGGACCCGATCGACGCCGGGCCGCTTGTGCGTGCCCGTCTCGTCGAACCCGCCGGCTTTCTGGTTGCCCAGGTCGGCTACGGCCTGGGAGTAGGTCCAAACGTCGCCCTCAAACTGTTGCGGCGCTAGCCGCCTCGCATACCCAATGGAGTTTTGAGCCATGAAAATTTGTGAGAAGACGCCGGGTACCCCGGCGGTTACTCCTGCGCGCCCGAGCTACCCGATCGACCGGACCGGGCTCTACATCGACGGCCAGTGGCGTGATTCAACAAGCGGCAAGACCTTCGCCGTTATCGACCCGACTACTGAAGAAGAGATTGCCCGCCTCGCCGAGGGGACTGCCGAGGACGTGGACCTGGCTGTGCAGGCTGCTCGCCGCGCCTTCGTGTCCGATGCCTGGGGCGGCCTGAGTGGTCACCAGCGCGGCGAGATCCTCTGGCGAGTGGGCGATCTGTTTCTCCGGTATGGCGAGGAACTGGCGTACCTGCAGGCGAAGGAGATGGGTCGACTGTTTCGCGACTCGATGAGCGTGGATGTTCCGCACCTG
>JACMIX010000261.1 GCA_014380935.1 Gloeobacterales cyanobacterium ES-bin-141
GGGTGGTGTTGCTGAGCCCGATGTGCTGATCCGCGATTTTCTGGGCCGTGAGCCCAGTAAAGAGGCGTTTTACCGCGAACTGGGTCTCTAGAACCTTTAACAGTAGGTTCACAGAACTTGGCTGTGCGGATGATTGCTGCTATATCTATGCGTAAGGCTGCTGGCAGGTTTCAGTCCTGGAGGAAATTGCATGAAGGTTAACTTGATTAGAGCGTCCGACGAAGAAAAATCCGTCGTACAGAACTTATACCCGCTGTATTTACATGATCTATCGGAGTTTATAGATGATATCGATGTCAACGAAAAGGGATGCTTTAACATTAAATTTCTGGACTTGTTCTGGCAGAATGATTCGCTTTTCGCGTTTCTG
Organism: Gloeobacterales cyanobacterium ES-bin-141; assembly: GCA_014380935.1. Classification (GTDB taxonomy): domain Bacteria; phylum Cyanobacteriota; class Cyanobacteriia; order Gloeobacterales; family Gloeobacteraceae; genus JACMIX01. Next base: position 371 of record JACMIX010000261.1, read on the forward strand.
ATTCGGGTCGATGATAAGCTTGCAGGCTTCACACTGCTTTCGACGCCTCCTTACACCTCCATGGAGGTCGATTATCTGGTGAACGAGTTTTTTATACTCAAGAAGTATCGACGCAGAGGTGTGGGCCGTCTGGCCGCTTTCGAGTTGCTCAACAAGTTCCAGGGCCGATGGGAGATTTATGAATCTCCCACCAACAAACTTGCCCAGGTTTTCTGGCGCAAAGTAATTCGAGAATACACGCTCGGACAATACGAGAGTTTAGATGACGGAACCAAACAGCGGTTCAACAACGCCGTAGTCATGCGCTGATAGAAAAAGCCCAGGCATCTGCCCGGACTTCTTCTAGAACCGCTAGATAAATCGGTTGATGATTGCTTAGATGAGATTCAGTACGTCACGAACAACACTGTAGCCAGCCAGATCCCAGAGCAGGTATGCAACAAAGCCGATCATGGCAAGACGACCATTCCAGATTTCTGCCTGGGGTGTGAACCCAAAAAGAAAGGCGTTGCGGTCCTGACCGTTGATCTCGGTATTATTAACAGTCGTGCGAGGTTCGGTATTCATTGATAAACATTCCAGCAGCGTTATGAATCTGTTATAGGCTGCCGGGCCAGCAACATTAGTCTATCTAAAGACATAATTTGTAATAATTCAGCTCGCCTGTTGAATGGCTTCGATCATCCGTATAGCGTCACGCAGGGGAGCGACCTGATGGGTCCGAATGTAGCTCACTCCTGCAAGACAGGCCCAGATCTCAGCCGCAAGCGTCCCGTGCGCGCGTTCATCGGGGCCGCGCCCTCCAAGTACATGACCAATAAAAGATTTACGCGAGACGGAAATATAGAGCGGCACTCCACGCTGTAATTGCTCCAGATGGCGCAGGACGGTCAGACTTGGTTCAGGATTGCTGCCCAAAAAATAGCCCATACCGGGATCGAGAATGAACTGGTCTTCGTGCAGGCCACCTCTCAACAACTCCTCGACCCGGCGTGCGAAGAAATCGCGCACTTCCACGAGGATAGTCCCGGCATCTCCCGGTTGCCTGGTTGCACGGGGGCCGTTGTTGCGGGCGAACATCAATACGACCGGTACCCGGTAAGTTTGCAAGATCTCGACCGCAGCCGGGTTACCCAGAGCGGTAATGTCGTTGATCATGTCAGCCCCAAGAGCCAGGCAGTGAGCCATCACCTCGGGCTTGAAAGTGTCGATGGCAACACAGGCTCCACTCGCTTTGAGAGCACTGATGACTGGGGTCAGCCGTTCGATTTCTATTTCAGCCGTGACATGCTCACCGTCGGGGTTACTGGACTCAGCTCCAAGGTCGAGCAGGTCCGCACCCTCAGCCAGGAGCCTGCGACCATGCAGGATAGCCTGCTCCGGCTCCAGAAAGCGCCCACCGTCCGAGAAGGAATCGCTTGTAATGTTGACGATGCCGACAATACGGGTCACAGCACGAGGTCGGGCTGAGCGGCAAGGAGCCTGCCTGCCTCCAACCGATATACGCGGTCTGCCAGTCCACTCAGTTCATGGGGATCGTGGGTGACGACCAGTAGGCCCCACTGTTTCTTGAACTGAGACAGCAACTGGTACACCTGTCGAACCGCGGACCAGTCAAGACCTGCTGTCGGCTCGTCGAGCAGCAGGATCTCAGGCCGCCGCAAGAGTTGCACTGCAAGAGCTAGCCGGCGTTGCTGTCCGCCGCTGAGCGCACTCGGCGGGCTTTGCCGATCAATACCACCCAGACCCACGAGGTCGAGAACCTCGGACACTTGCAGGGCGTGCTTGGAGCCGCGACCAAACAACACCTCCTCGCGCACGGTCCGGCCACAGAAGTAGCGGTCGGGGAACTGAAAAACCAAGCCTACGTGGTCGCGCAAGCGCTCGGCGAGCAGAGGTTTTTCCTGCCAAAGGACACGACCCCTGGTTGGTCTTGCCAGGCCAGACAGCACTTCAAGCAGGGTGGTCTTGCCTGACCCGCTCGGACCCGTCACCAGAACCAGCTCAC
>JACMIX010000001.1 GCA_014380935.1 Gloeobacterales cyanobacterium ES-bin-141
CTCACCAGCCCTGGTAGTCAGCCTGCTTGCCGTCCTCAAAGCCGGCGGAACCTGCGCCCCCCTCGACCCGGCCGAGCCTACCAACCGCACCCTGCGAAATCTCAAAGCTTCGTCACTATCAAGGCTCATTACCCATAGCCCAGAAGACCCCCTGAGCCAGCACTTTAGCTCGATCCACCTCGATGAAATCCAGCTAACCCTCGCCCGACAACCGCAAAACAACCCGGCTGGCACCACACCCGCACACCTCGTTTGCCTCCTTTATCCAGACGCCCAACCGCTGGCAGTAGAACACCTCGCCCTCAGCCGCGGCTTGCAGGCTCTACAGACCAGATATTCGCTGACCGGCACCGATGCAGTCCTCCACAAAGCCTCCCCGGCAACCAATACTGCCCTCTGGGAAATCTTCTGGCCCCTATTGACCGGTAGCCGACTCGTCATAGCCCCCGGACATGGAGCAGTAGCCGCACCAACCCTCTGGAATCTGGTTACCGAGCAGAAAGTAACGCTCCTCCATCTCGTCCCCTCCGAGCTTTCCGCCCTGATAGCCGCCAACTTGCAAATCCCGAGCACTGTACGCCGCATCATCTCCAGCGGCGAACCCCTGGCACAGACTGTCGTCGAAGCATTACCCAAAGCGACCCGACTCGACTACGCTTACGCACCGCCCGAGGCCATCGTCCCGATCACCTTTCAGCCCTGCCGAGCCGGTGAAACCTGGGAAAATGTTCCCGTCGGCCTTCCAGCCGAGTCATCGATCTACGTACTCGATCGAAATCGGCAACTGGTACCAGTTGGCGTCATCGGAGAAATCTACCTCGGTGAAGCAGCCCTCGCCTGCAGTGAGAGTACTGCTGCGCTAAGCCTCACCACCCCCGGCTGGCCTCAATCCAAAACCGGCGAACGTGGCCGCTGGCTCACCGATGGCAGCCTCGAACTGGCAACAGGCGAACAGGTCTGGGTACGCGGCCGACGCTTTCGGCTGGATGAGGTGACGGCTGTACTCCTGCAGGAGCCATCGGTGCAGGCATGTACGGTATTGGCGCGGCAGACCCGTGCCGGTGTCCAGCAACTAGTGGCCTACATCGTCCCGGCCGCCCCCTTTCAGCCCGAACGCCTGGCGACCTACTTACAGACCGAGCTACCCCCGGCGATGCGGCCCGACACCTACGTTGCCGTGAGCACCCTACCCCTGACGGCCGCTGGACAGATAGACGAACAGGCCCTCTTCGCCCTCGAAGTAGTCGATCTCAAACTCGCCCGAGACTGGGAAACACAACTGCAATCCTTGCCCGCAGTCAAGCGGGTTGCAGTCGTCATCGAAGCGCACCGCCCACCCCTATCGCACCTGCACCTGTCCGACTTGCTCCCCAGGACAAACACCCCACAAATATCCACTCCAGTCCTACCCACCCCTATCCCGTCTGACGGTACACGAGCCCTCGCCATCGTCCACGGCGGCCCCCTGACTCTTGAGACTGATGCCCCTCAGACTCTACAAGCGGTACTCGCAAGAGCTGCCCAGCAGCCGGGAACCAATGGAATCACCTGCTTGCAACCGGACGGTTCCGCCATCGTCCACTCCTATCGCGAACTCCTGCATTCAGCGCAGCGCGTGCTGCGCGGCCTCCGGCAACTCGGACTGCAGCCGGGCGCGAAAGTCATCTTTCAATTACAAAATAATCACGATTTTTTGATTGCCTTCTGGGCCTGTGCCCTGGGTGGCTTCGTGCCAGCACCCCTCTCGGTCGCACCCAGTTACACAGAGACCAACACGGCCGTACAAAAACTGCACCACACCTGGCAGTTGCTCGACGCGCCGCTCATCCTCAGCGACCACTCCCTCACACCGGCCGTGCGCTCCCTCTCGACCCGGCTGGACGTTGAGTTCCAGGTAGCCGACATTGACGCGCTTTATCACTGCGACCCGGACCCTAACTGGCACGCAAGCGACCCGGAAGACCTGGCGCTCCTGATTTTCACTTCCGGCAGTACAGGCATGCCCAAGGGCGTCATGCACACCCACCGCAGCCTGCTCGTCCGCTCGGCAGGCACCATCCAGACCAACGGATTTACCGCCGACGACATCACCCTCAACTGGCTCCCCCTCGACCACGTCGTCGGATTGGTGATGTTTCACCTGCGCGACGTCTACCTGGGATGCGAGCAGATTCACGCCCCGACCCCCCTTGTCATCGCCGAACCGTTGCGCTGGCTTGACTGGCTCGACCGCTACCGCGTCACGATTACCTGGGCACCCAACTTTGCTTTTGGACTCATCAACAGCCAGGCTAGAGCCATCGCCGGTCGCCACTGGAACCTGTCCTCACTGCGCTGCATCTTGAATGCCGGTGAAGCGATCGTGGCTGGGACAACCCGACAGGTCCTCGCGCTATTAGCCCCCCACGGACTCGCACCCACGGTCATGGTCCCGGCCTGGGGGATGGCGGAGACCGGCTCCGTTGTCACGGTAGCGCACCACTTCGACCTGGAGACGACCCGCGACGACGACCGCTTCGTCTGCGTCGGCATCCCGCTCCCGGAAGTCTCTTTGCGGATCGTGGACGACCAAGACCAGTTGCTCGAAGAGGCAGCCGTCGGTCTATTGCAGGTGCGGGGCACCACGCTCACGGCCGGTTATTTCCGAAACTCCGTGAACCAGGAAGTCTTTACAGAAGACGGCTGGTTTAGAACCGGCGACCTCGCTTTTCTAGAACACGGCCAACTCACCATCACCGGCCGCGAGAAAGAC
>JACMIX010000262.1 GCA_014380935.1 Gloeobacterales cyanobacterium ES-bin-141
CCGACAGAGGGGTTCTTCGCCCAGGAGGGAACGAGGCCCCAGCGCAAAAGGACGAACTCGCGCTCACCACCTGAAGCGACTACTGCAAGCACCGGCTGTGTTGGCGCAATGTTGTAGCGAGATTGCAGAGCGGGAGGGGGTTCCGGAACACGGAATGCTTCCGCCAATTCTTCTGCTTGCGCCACCAGGGTGTATCTTCCGCACATGCCTCCATTCTGACACCGGGTTTTCAGGCCGTCTTACCCTTTGCGGGCAGGGCTGCTCCCGGCCTTCGTGGGGTTGGCTGCAGCGGCCAGGCATGATGGCACTGAAGTTCACGCCCGGACGGTAGGCAGGTCTGGAAGACAAGTCGTGTAGCGCGGTGAGAGGAAGCGGGCTCGCGGCTTCCAAGGCTGGAGCAACCCCTCCGCCGCGAAACGCACCGTCCCCCGTCCGTACTCGCGGTCGAGGTCATCGATAACCCGCATCAGCCGGATCGGGCTATCGTCCGCAGGGTCGAAGGCGTCATCGAATAGGCTCAACTGGATCTCGCCCTCCTCACACAATCGCGTGAGTACCACCCCAGCTTTGGCGTAGGCTACCCCTTCCTGCCACAACTGCTCCACAAGTCCCCTGACATACTTTAGAAGCACTGGCGTGCTGTTCGTAGCTGTGTCCAGGCGGCAGCCTGCCGATATCGAAACAGGGTCATCCTTGAAACGACTGGAGGAAGCAAACACCAGCGCTTCGCCCAGAGCGAGGCCCTCGCGCCGCAGTTTGCGCACAGCCATTGCCGCGAAAGTCGCTACCGCCTCGCCCAGCTCCTCGCGGCTGTGCACTGATCTACCGAAAGAGCGCGAGACACATACTTGCTTGCGCCGGGGGGCAACTGGTTGCAGTGGCAGACAGGGGATTCCCCGCAGCTCCAGCACCGTGCGCAGGCCCACTACCGACAGACGCGCCTTTACCCACCGTTCGTCTGCGTCGCGCAGTTGCAGGGCGGTCTCAATGCCCACCGCACGGAGCTTTTCTGCCCACCGAGAGCCCACACCCCAGACGTCTTCCACCGACAGCCGGGCCAAGGCCTCGCGCTGCCTATCCCGATCTCCACTCAGGTCCAGCACTCCTCCAAGTTCGGGACTTCGCTTTGCCAAACGATTGGCAGCTTTGGCGAGCGTCTTGGTCTCAGCTACACCGACACTGCAGCCCACCCCCGTCCATTGTCGGACTGTGCGCCGGATGAGCTGCGCACACACCTGCAGCCCTGTCGGCGCTACATGGGAGAGGTCCAGGAACGCCTCGTCGATGCTGTAGGTTTCGACCACCGGTGACAACGCCCGCAGCGTTGCCATGACCCGAGCACTCAGCGACCCGTAGAGAGCGTAGTTACTGCTGAACACGCGCACGTCATGCTCGCGTACCAGCTCACTCACCCGAAAGTACGGCATCCCCTTCTTCAGACCCACCGCCTCCGCCTCCTCGGAGATGGCCACGATGGTGCCGTCGTTGTTGGATAGCACAATCACCGGCCGCTCCCAGAGGCCCGGTACGAACACGCGCTCGCAACTGACGTAAAACCGGTTGCAGTCTATCAGAGCGATCGCCTTCAGTGCAGCCACGGCTCTCTCATCGCAAGGGGCGGATAGCGTAAATCGCGACCCCCCAACACACTGCCTCCGCCCCGTCATCCAGCTTCACTGCCGGGTAGGCGGAATTATCTGACACGAGTTGCGCGCACCCGAGGGCCAGCTGCAACCGTTTGACAACCAGTTCGCCGCCGAGGGCCACTACCAGCACGTCCCCATCCTTCGGTTCCAGGGCGCGATCCACCAGTAGCAAATCACGGTCCCACACTGTTGGAGCCATCGAGAGGCCGCTTACCCGCACCAGGAACGTTGCTGCAGGATGTTCCACCAGGTCGTCGAGGGCGACTTCGTCTTCAAGGAAATTGTCGGCCGGTGAAGGGAATCCCGCCGCGGGCCTGGCTCCAAACAAAGGAAAAGCGTGCCCCTGTCCATGAGCAATCGTTGACACTGCGACGACCGTCGCTTCGCGCTCTTTCATTCCTACGGGCTCCTCCACTACATTCCCGAAGGTTACAGCGAACATGAATATTTGTCCATGTTGTGAGCAAACGGTTCGGTCTGTTCAGAGCACAAACAGCTTATTCAAGTTGATCAGGGCGAAACCGAACAGTACCCCAGCTCCCAAAGGCAGCACCTCCGAGAGCAGCTCCTCGCTGAGCAATCCGACTCTTTCGGCGAGCACGCCCGCGCTAGCTAACACGGTTGAAGCCAGGAGTGTGCCCTGCAATAGCCAACCTGGGACCAGTAGGGATAGGGCGCCACCCACTACCAGGCCGAACGCGATACCAGTCAGAAAGAACCTATCGGCCCCAAAACTCTGCCACAGGTAGGCAGCACCGCTCAGCACAACCACGAGCGCGAGCATCAGCCACACGGATTTTCCTCAACCTGTAGCTAGACATCCTATCAGGATGCCTAGCCTGCCGCATCCGGTGACGCGGCAGGCTTAGACAGCAGCTGTAAAAAGGCATAATACACGGCTAATTTCTCCTCAGGCGACCATTCCCGCCTCAACCAGAGCGCTTCTGTCGCATCCAGCTCGGAGCCACACTTCACCGCCTCGAAGAGGATTTCGGGCTCGGAGCACATCGCCGCTACTTCGGCGGAGTGGCTCCTCACCAAATCTAGAAACCGTTCCATATTGTTTTGCCTTAAATGGGTTTTAAGAGAATAGAGTTTCTTCCCACGAATGGCAAGGATCTGACGCTTTTCTGTGATAGCCAGCTCCCTCGCCAGGCTTGACCGTTTTCAATCCGCAGCGGGCGGCTCAGGCAAGGGTGGTGATGCAGGCACCACCTGCAATTGCTTCTCAGCCAACCGGCGCAGTAACTCGCTGAGGGACGGCTTGCCGTCGTACAGGCAGCCGTACTGCAGGGCAATCAGATCCAGAGATTGCCTTTGCACAGGTGAGAGCCGCACCTTTACATCTTCCGTTCCGCGTGGTTGTCGGCGGTGACGAGGACGCACTGCATCCAGGTGCTCAGTTTTCGGATTAG
>JACMIX010000034.1 GCA_014380935.1 Gloeobacterales cyanobacterium ES-bin-141
CCGGTCGCTGTAGACAACTATCTGGCGGTCTTTTTGGGCGCTCATCTGTCCGGTCAGCCCAAGGATGCGCTCTTCGAGTACTTCCAGGGGAGCTGTCGAGGAGCCCTGAATATGTCCTTGCTTATAGGCATCGACGGGTCGCACATCCACAATAGTCAGTGCAACTTCACCCCATTCGAGGCGGTTTTTGAGCTCTTGCGTGGTCATAATATTGGCTTGTGGGATGTGAGCCATGTCGTAGTCATTGGTGTCGATCCGCTTGTCAAGTAGCCTCTCCTGGGTGATCCCAGCCTCGCTGTGCAGGATGGCACTGGTAGCATCCGCATGTGACTCACCATTCTGCACGCGGGCAAAGACTTTTCCGTACATGGACTCCGCCAGTTCTTTGAAGCGGCTCAAATCCTCTTCCATGCCCTCGTCAAAGCGCTGTTTGACCCAGACGGCCTCGGCCAGATCACCGAGCGCTCCCATGGGCGGGTCGTAGCCAATCTGGGCCGTCAGGAGGGTTGTACCGCTAGCACCCTCGGTGTCTGCTGGTGTAGTGCGTTCAAAGGTGAGTGAGCCACTGTTGTCGAAACCGCGGATTGAGCGCCAGGCAATCACCTGATTGGGCACAAAAGCGGTCACCTCGGCATCCCATTCCTGCTCAAGTCCCATCACTGAACCCTTCCAGTGCTGAATACGAGGGTCGCGCGCGTCAACAGTGACTTCTTGAATGTGACGGAAGTAGCGCGGGAAGTGATCGAACTGCGACCAGAGTGCAAAAGCAAACTCCGGGGGTACGCCGACGTCAATGCTCGCCCGATGGTTACCGTGGGCCGCAACGGTGTCGCTTGTACCGATTGCCATAAATCCCTCCTTAGGGTTCAATCAAATTTCATATATTCATAAGGATCTCAAAAAAGAATAATTGAGACATCTCCCGAGAGTTAGAAATCGTGTCCCGTATCCGGGCGAGAGTCGTCGTGGTTTCAGGACTTACGGAGGTGGCAGTACGCTGGAAACATCATGCCGGGGACAGGTCAAATGGATGTGCGAGGTCAGGTCGCGGTAATTACCGGCGCATCGAGCGGCATTGGGGCTGTCACAGCCCGCCACATGGCCGAGGCTGGGATGCACCTGGTACTTGCGGCCCGCGACCGGACGCGCCTTGAGAGTCTGGCGCGAGAACTGGAGCTTTTGGGAGTACGTATCCTGGTTGTCGAGACGGACGTCACCCGGCAGGTAGAGGTAGACAGATTGACGCGCTCCAGCCTCGAGTACTTCGGAGCAATTGACGTATTATTTGCCAACGCGGGCCGGGGCATCCTGGGTTCGATTGCGACTGGCGACCCGGAATTGTGGGCTGCGGGGCTCGACTTGAATATCAACGGCACGCTGCGCTTTTTGCGTGCCCTGGTTCCTCACTTGATGGCGCGTAAGCAGGGTCACGTACTGCTAACGGGCTCTATCGCGGGACATACGGTTGGTCCCAACCCGGTCTACAACGCAAGCAAGTGGGCCTTGCGAGCTATCGCCGAGGGATTGCGACAGGAAACGTCCCTCCATGGCGTGCGCGTGACGCTTCTGTCGCCGGGGATCGTAGACACAGATTTCTGGGCGAACCAGTTCGGTTCGCAGGGTCAGAACAACCGACCCCGGGATCTTGGAGCACTCGCCCCGGAGGATGTGGCTGCCGCCGCACTCTACGCCCTGAGCCAACCGGCCCGAGCAGGCGTCAACGAAATTCTGCTGCGGCCAGGCTAGAGATGGATACCTCAACTATGCACGGCCCCACGGGAAAACCCAGCAGGCTTACCCGGGCTGCCAGGACCCTGGTTCTTTTGAGCGGCAGGCAGCAGTGAGCTGCAATCTGAGCCAGTCGTGCCCCGGCTCTCCCGTCTGCCTGCCGTGCCACAACATCGATACGGTGAACCCAGGCACCGATAGAGGTAGGGGAAGGGTCTGCAACCCCAGCGACTCGGCGTGGACCCGCGCGACCCGCGCAGGCAGAGCCGCGATCAGGTCTGTGTGGGCCAGTACGTGGAGGGCTGCAAGGAAATGGGGCACGCTCAGGGCAATGTGGCGTCGAAGGTCACTCCGGGCAAGTTGCAGGTCGATCCTGCCCGCAAAATCCTCCTTGAGCGAGACCAGCAGGTGCTGGGCGGCCAGATAACCCTCCATCGTCAGCGGCTCTCGCACCGTCGTGTGACCCCGGCGACAGACACAAACAAACTCCTCCTCGAATAGTGTTTGCTGCTTGTGCCAGGTGGAACACCGGGGGTAGAAGCCAACTGCCAGGTCGATCTCGTCGCGATCCAGCAACTGGAGGGCATCTTGCCTGTCAGTGCCTTTAATCTGGATCTGCACCTGCGGAGCAACCTCGGAGAGACACCCCATCAAGACCGGCAGGGAGACGAACTCCGCGTAGTCCGACATGCCCAGCCGGAAGAGGCGGTTCGAGGTGCCCGGCTCGAAGCTCTCCCGGCTGTCGAGGGCCACCTGCAACTGACTCAATGCCGGTCGGATGAGGGCTGCGAGGTGCCGAGCCCGTGGGGTGGGCTGCATCCCGGTGGGGGTTTTGACGAACAGCTCGTCGCCGAAGAGCCGCCGCAATCGGAGCAGGGCGCTGCTTGTGGCTGGCTGGCTCAGGCCGAGACGCTGTCCTGCCCGGGTAACATTCTGCTCGACTATGAGGGCCTCGAAGACGACCAGCAGGTTGAGGTCCACGCCCGCTATATTCATGGCGTAAATGACAACTATACAAACAATCGATTGGACGAATGCACTTATCGTACTGGAAGATCCGGGTGTGGGCAGGTGATATCTCTTGGAGGAAGATGCGGCAATGAGCAAGACCTTGAATGCAACGAAGACAGCTGCCAGGAAAATCTTGATGGTGGTCTCCAACCCATCGGTATCGACCACGCTGGGAGGACCGGTCGGGTTCTGGGCCTCGGAACTGATCCACGCCTGGTACGAATTTGTCGAGGTCGGCTACGAGGTAACGATCGCGAGCCCCAAAGGCGGCAGGGTCGAGTTCGATGCACTGAGCGATCCGCGCGACCCGAGCGGCTACTCCGCCCACGACATCCTCAGCCTGGGCTTCATCCACACGCCGGGCCTGGTCGCCCTCCTGGAGAACACCCCAAGCCTGGAGGGTCTGAGGGTTGAGGATTTCGATGCCATTGTGGTCGCCGGCGGGCAGGGGCCGATGTTCACCTTCCCGCAAGAATTACACCTGCACAGGTTGCTGGCTGAGTTCTACGAGGCGCAGAAAGTGACGGCCGCTCTCTGTCATGGGGTCTGTGCCCTTCTGTACGTCAGACTCAGCGACGGCAAGCCGCTGCTCGCGGACAAGACGCTCACCGGGTTTGCCAACGTCGAGGAGGATTTTGCCGACAGCTACGTGGGTCAGCCGGTCATGCCCTTTCGGATCGAGGATGAGGCCAGAAAACTGGGCGCCAACTTCATCACCGGCGGGCTCTTCAAGGAGTTTGCCGTGCGGGATGGGCGGCTGATTACCGGACAGCAACAGTACTCAGGCCGGACCACGGCCGAGCAAGTGATCGCGGCGTTGGGGGTATAGCTGATGGACATTGGCATTCTTGGAGCGGGCAACGTGGGCGGCACGCTGGGCCGGAGCTGGGCTCGCCGGGGACATCGGGTGGTGTTTGGGGTGCGGTCGGTGGAAGGCGCGGACCAGACACTCCTGGAGGTAGCCGGAGCCAGTTTTGCCTCGCAGGACGAGGCGGCGGTCTTTGGTGAAGTGGTAGCCCTGACCGTTCCCTGGGACGCAGTTGAAACGGTGCTCGACGGGCTGGGTAGCCAACTGGAGAATAAAATTCTGCTGGACTGCACCAATCCCAACTTTACCGCCGACCCCACGCAGCACCATCCGCTCTCGGGTGGGCAGCGGGTGGCCGGTTGGGCACCGGGGGCTCGGGTGGTGAAGATTTTCAACACCACCGGCTGGGAGAACATGGCGGATCCGGTGTACGGCGCGACGCGCGCGACGATGTTCTTCGCCGGAGATGACCCCGATGCAAAGAACGTTGCGGCAGGACTGGCTGCGGAAGCGGGTTTTGACCCCGTTGACGTCGGCCTCCTGAGCAACGCCGATCTGCTCGAATCCCTGGCTCGTCTGTGGGGAAAGTTGGCCTACGGCCAGCATATGGGACGCGACATCGCCTTTCATCTGTTGCGACGGTAAACTCCCAGTGAAAGAGCAGAGTTTGCCTTTCCAGGCATCCCGATTCAGTGGACTCACGCCGCATCATTCGGCTGCCAGTTGGGAGAGAGTGGCGCCCGGTCAGCTCTTGAAGATCATCAACGCCCCTCGTTAAAGGGTGTCAATGCGGTTGACCCCGACTTTGTGCGCCACCGGCAGGGAAGACCTCTCTCCGCGAGAAACCCGTTTTTAGCGTTGACTTTGCAACACGAAAACCCGGTACCCGTCCCCTAATCCTCCTGACCAGCTGAATCGGTCTTCCGCATCGTAAAGGTCAGATCGCACATCACGGCAAAAGTAGTCGTGGAAGTTTCTTCCCGGCTGCCACCAGGGCGCTCCCCGAGACCAGCTGCCATGCATCAGGATGCAGGTGGTTGAAGCAAGACCTTCTTCGGAAAATACCCCTTCTGTGTCCGCATCGAGTAATCTCGGGTGCCCCGGCACCAGCCGCTCAAGTCCAGCCAGGGCGACCCGGCGCGTCAGGCCGTGGTCACTGTAGGTTGCGTCAAGTAAGACTTCAAAGGGTCTGCGGGGTTGCGAGGACAAGTCGAAGTAGGAGATCGCGGCCGCAGCCCGCACAAGGGGCTCCGGATGGAAGAGGTTGACTTCCATTAGTTGGGCTGCGAGCAAAGGTTCGGGGCTCCGGGACAGGTGGTGGGCAATCTCGGATGCGACGGGCAACACACTTTGCGCATCGAGGAACGGTGCGCTTTGCATCTGCTCCACAAAGGCTCTCCCATAACCATCTTCGAGGGACTGAAGAACCTGTTCCCTGTCGATGCGACGCAGGAAATAGGGCAACCGAGGCAGGTTCAGCGCATCCAGGTCTTCTTCCAGAATGATGCCGTCCCCGGGCTCTGCGGAAAACGACAGCCCACCTCTTAGCCCCTGGCCAAGTAACAGCAGTGAGGCGGCCTGCGACAACACCGGCTGCCAATTCATGGACTGGAAAGCATCGTCGAAGCGAACTGGGTGTCCATTCATCGCATTGAGGAGAGCAAGTAGTGAGTGCTCCCA
>JACMIX010000263.1 GCA_014380935.1 Gloeobacterales cyanobacterium ES-bin-141
CCCACGCCACCTCCAGGAACCTGGCTTATTCTCCAGGGAGGGACCTCTATTTAGTAAGCACAGGTAACTCTTAATACCCGTGAAGCGCGAGGCAGCTGTCCGGCATCAAAACTGCAGGATTTTACGGTTTCCCTGTTTTCTAAGCTCTCTACCCTTTTCTTGTCCCCGTACCTGGTCTTGAGTGGTCTGGGGACGTTCGGGGGAAGCCGGACGGGAGAATCGGTCGATGGACGGTCCCTTATCGGTCCGGGGTTTGTCCTGCTTTTGTGGTCTATTTTGGGCAATGTGAATGCTCTCGGGCTCCGCCTGTAACTGGCCGAGCTGCACAAAGCTAGTTCCAGTCAGTATTGCTGCTATCAAACTCAGGTGACAAAGGGCTGTACCCATGACCTTGCTCCATACCCTGCGCGCAACCCACATACCCTCTATCTCGGCAGGTGTTCTTCCAGCATAGGCAAACCTTTACTACCTCGGCAGCGTCCTCGGCGCAAGGCTCTATACGCTCAAGCGCAAGCACCCCGCTCTCCAATTTTCAAGACTTCTATTTATGCACTTCAGCTGGTGTAGAAGCGACATCCCTGACAGGGGCCGTTAGGATTTGGAGCACAACGAATCAGGACTGAACGGGCATTGTACTCGCAGCCTGGGTCACCAATCACCCACTGACCCTGCCAGAGTGTTCGCTCTGTAAGTGACGTCTCTATTGGACGTACGTATAGAGCAATTTTGTCCAAACAGTAGCGGCCCGAGCGCAGACTGTACCGGTGGCGTCGCTCCAGAATAGCGTAGACCGACCCTTCAATCTCGACTAGCGAGCCGGGTTGCTCAGTCGTAGGGGAGGGCACCTCTCCAACACACTGGGCTGTATCAGTCAAAAAAACCTGGGCAGGAACTAAATTCATTGCCATTTATGATAACGGATTGTTAATCTGCCGCCTAGTTCCATAAGCCTGATGTAGAAGTCCCGGTAGGAACATTAATCAAATATAAAGTTGTAGACTGGGGTACAGGCACTCGGGAGGTTCCTAGTTCATGACTGCAAAATCAATTGTTGTGTCCCCCTCTATTCTCTCGGCAGACTTTGCCCGTCTGGGCGAGCAGGTTCAAGCAATAGATACTGCTGGGGCAGACTGGATACATGTCGATGTCATGGATGGACGCTTTGTCCCCAACATCACCATTGGTCCGCTGATTGTCAAAGCGATCCGGCCGGTGACCCAGAAGATTATCGACGTTCACTTGATGATTGTCGAACCCGAAAAATATATTGCCGACTTTGCCAAGGCTGGGGCGGACATCATCACCGTCCACTGCGAGCACAACGCATCGGTTCACCTGCACCGTTCGCTTTCTCAAATCCGTGAATTGGGCAAGATGGCCGGGGTTTCCCTGAACCCCTCGACACCTTTGAGCTTGATTGAATATGTTCTCGACCTCTGCGATCTGGTGCTGATTATGTCGGTCAACCCCGGGTTCGGCGGCCAGAGCTTTATTCCTCAAGTGCTGCCCAAAATCGCCAAGCTACGCCAGATGTGCGAGGACCGCGGTCTTGATCCCTGGATCGAGGTGGACGGAGGTCTTAAGCCTGACAACGCCTGGCAGGTACTCGAAGTAGGAGCAAATGCAATCGTGGCTGGTTCGGCCGTCTTCAATGCCCCCGATTATGCCCAAGCAATTGAGGGAATACGCGGTAGCCGCCGTCCTGCCATGGAAGTTGCAGCCCAAGAGTAAGGCACCCGGTGCTTAACCGCCTTCAAGCAGGACAACCGCGTAGGCAGCCATTGCAAGTCCTTCGCCGATCGGTCCCAGGCCCTCGTGTGTCGTAGCCTTGACGCTGACGCACCTCTCGGGCAGGTTTAGAGCACGGCCAAGACTGCTGCGGATATTGGGAATGTGGGGAGCAAGCTTGGGCCGCTCTGCCACTACCGTGGCATCGACGTTCACAAGAGCAAGGTTTTCAGCCCGAACCAGATCCAAGACTTTTTGCAACAGCAGAATGCTTGAGATGTCCTTCCATTGGGGATCGCCAGGAGGAAAGTGCTGGCCGATATCACCCAGGCAAGCGGCCCCGAGCAGGGCATCGGTAATGGCATGGGTCAACAGGTCAGCGTCGCTATGTCCGAGCAATCCCAAAGGGTGTGGAATGTGGACTCCGCCCAAGATCAGGGGGCGACCCTCGACCAGCCTGTGGAAGTCGTAGCCGTTACCAATGCGCATGTTGGCTCTCCTGTTAGGTTGCCTGCATCCAGGCGACACACTGCTGCATTTGCTGGTGCATAGTGGCGCGGTCGGTGTGGTGACGACGACCGTGACCCGGCAGCACCCACTCAAAGGAGTAATCGCTCAGCCTGCGCATGGATTTGACCAGTTCTGCCCAGGAGTACCAACAGACGTTGCGAAAGGCAATGAGTTGGTTGAGTTGCGAAGACCAGGCCAGGTGGTCGCCTGTGAACAAAAACAGCTGCTTGTAAAGCAAAACCGTGTGACCTTTAGTGTGTCCGGGGACCGGGATGATGAGCAGGTCCGGGCCGAGTTGAGTGGGTTCGAGACCCGACAGCTGACGCTCGACTCCCCGGGTATTACTGGTTATCTCGTCTATGTGCAAGATACGCTCACACCCGAAGTGGTAGTGAAATTGTTGGTGGTCAGCCACATCGTCTCTGTGCGTCAGGTACAGATAGCGCAGGCCACCCATTTCTTCTAGACGCTTAACCAGGGGAGGGGCAAACCGGGGAGAATCTACCAGGACATTGCCTTGCGGGCGCCGGATCAAATAGCTTGCAGCCCCGTAGGACTTTTCGGAGTGGTAGCCGCAATAGTAGACCTCGTCTGCAATCGGAACCGGAAAACTTTGTTGCGCCGCTTTGACGTCCGTGGGCTTCTCTACTGTGCCAATCGAGGCAGTAGGACAGGCAAGCAGAGCTTGCAGGGCGTGCAACCGTTCTAGTTGATTGGTGGGCTGGTGGTAGACGGCAGACTGGTCTTCGATATCGTAAAATACCTCCGGTGCTACCCAACGGCAGGTATCGCAGTCGATGCATGTGCTGTCGACATAAAAATCGCCGCTGATGTTTTGGGTACGACGCTGTGGAAGACTAGCCATTGCTGTTATCCGGTGGCGGATGTCTGGCATAGGCCGGGGAACACCGGCACGAATGCCTCGCACCCTCGATTGTAGCCTCGGCATTGGCGTCGATTCCCCGCACTAGGTTAATATGGTGGACTCGTTGGACGCGACCGAGCGTCTTCGACTGTACTGCGCCCGATTGATGGCTATGCCACAGGCTCTACCAGAGGTACGCATGAGCAACTCGTTAACGACGCCTATTTATATGCTTCCTGACCTGGTGGAAATCCAGCGTGATAGTTTCCGCTGGTTTCTAGAAGAGGGGTTGATCGAAGAATTACTCAGTTTTTCCCCAATTACCGATTACACCGGCAAGATGGAACTGCATTTCCTGCCGGACTACAAACTCAAAGAACCCAAATACGCTGTCGATGAAGCAAAGCGGCGTGACTCGACCTATTCAGTCCAGATGTACGTACCGACCCGCCTCATCAATAAAGAGACCGGCGAGATCAAAGAGCAGCAGGTCTTTATCGGCGAATTGCCCCTGATGACTGACCGGGGGACATTCATCATCAACGGGGCCGAGCGCGTCATCGTCAACCAGATCGTTCGCTCCCCGGGCGTCTACTACAAAGCCGAACTCGACAGCAACGGGCGCAAGGCCTTCAATGCGTCGCTCATCCCCAACCGCGGTGCGTGGCTGAAGTTCGAGACCGATGCCAACGATCTGGTCTGGGTTCGGATCGACAAGACCCGCAAGCTCTCGGCAGTTGTGCTGCTCAAAGCTCTGGGCCTCTCAGACAATGAAGTGCTCGATGCGTTCCGCCACCCGGAGTACTTCCGCAAGACGATTGAGAAAGAAGGCAACTACACGGAAGAAGAAGCCTTGCTCGAGCTTTACCGCAAGCTCAGACCCGGCGAACCGCCAACCGTCTCGGGCGGCCAGCAGTTACTCGAATCGCGTTTCTTTGATCCCAAGCGTTATGACCTGGGGCGGGTAGGTCGCTACAAGCTCAACAAGAAGCTGCGCCTCAACGTGCCTGAAACGACCCGGATCCTGACTCCCCAGGACATCCTGGCCTCGATTGATTACCTGATTAATCTCGAATTTGATATCGGTACGACCGATGACATCGATCATCTGGGCAACCGTCGCGTGCGCTCGGTGGGAGAGTTGCTCCAGAATCAGGTGCGCGTCGGCTTCAACCGCCTGGAGCGCATTATCCGTGAGCGCATGACCGTCTCAGAGGCAGACTCACTTACCCCAGCGTCGCTAGTCAACCCCAAACCGCTCGTGGCGGCAATCAAAGAGTTCTTCGGCTCTTCGCAGCTCTCGCAGTTCATGGACCAGACCAATCCTCTAGCCGAGCTCACGCACAAGCGCCGACTCTCAGCCCTGGGTCCCGGTGGTCTGACCCGTGAACGCGCCGGTTTCGCCGTACGTGACATCCATCCATCTCACTACGGTCGTATCTGCCCGATTGAGACACCCGAGGGTCCCAACGCGGGTCTTATCGGTTCGCTTGCTACCCATGCCCGTGTCAATGCCTACGGCTTCATCGAAACCCCGTACCGGGTCGTTAAGGATGGTCGCCTGAGCGGTGAGATTGCTTACCTCGCTGCCGATGAGGAGGACGAGTTTCGCGTCGCGGCGGGTGATGTGGCTGTCGATGAAAATGGCTACATCCTCTCCAACCCGGTCACCATCCGCTACCGCCAGGACTTTGGTCTCGCGGTACCAACCGAGGTGGACTACGTAGCCGTCTCACCTATCCAGATTGTCTCGGTTGCGACCTCACTGATTCCGTTCCTTGAGCACGACGATGCCAACCGGGCCTTGATGGGAGCGAACATGCAGCGTCAGGCAGTTCCTCTGCTACACCCTGAGCGTCCCCTGGTCGGGACAGGTCTTGAGGGTCAGGCGGCGCGCGACTCGGGCATGGTCATTGTCTCCGACGTGACCGGTGAAGTGACCTATGTCTCGGGCGAATTGATCAAGGTTCGCGGCGATGAGGGCAGCGAGTACACCTATCAACTCCAGAAGTATCAGCGCTCCAACCAGGACACCTGTCTCAACCAGCGTCCGATCGTCAACATCGGCGACCCTGTGCGGGGCGGGCAGATTCTGGCGGACGGCTCGGCCACCGAGGGTGGGGAACTGGCACTCGGTCAGAACATCCTCGTCGCCTTCATGCCCTGGGAGGGCTACAACTACGAAGACGCCATCTTGATCTCGGAGCGGCTGGTCTACGACGACGTGTTCACTTCGATCCACGTTGAGAAGTTCGAGATCGAGGCCCGGCAGACTAAGCTTGGCCCCGAGGAGATCACCCGCGAAATTCCCAACGTCGGTGAGGATTCCCTGCGCAACCTTGACGAGCGCGGGATCGTTCGTGCGGGTGCCTGGGTTGAGGCGGGCGACATTCTGGTCGGTAAGGTTACGCCCAAGGGCGAATCCGACCAGCCGCCCGAAGAGAAACTCCTGCGCGCCATCTTTGGCGAAAAGGCCCGCGACGTGCGCGACAACAGCCTGCGCGTACCAAACGGCGAGAAGGGCCGCGTCGTAGATGTGCGCGTCTTCACCCGTGAGCAGGGGGACGAACTGCCTCCCGGTGCCAACATGGTCGTGCGTGTCTACGTTGCCCAAAAGCGCAAGATCCAGGTCGGCGATAAGATGGCCGGTCGGCA
Source organism: Gloeobacterales cyanobacterium ES-bin-141 (assembly GCA_014380935.1). Lineage (GTDB taxonomy): Bacteria > Cyanobacteriota > Cyanobacteriia > Gloeobacterales > Gloeobacteraceae > JACMIX01. Next base: position 5,759 of record JACMIX010000263.1, read on the forward strand.
TGGCAACAAGGGCATCATCTCCAAGATTCTGCCCAAGGAGGATATGCCTTATCTGCCGGACGGTCGTCCCGTGGACATCGTCCTCAACCCCCTGGGCGTGCCTTCGCGCATGAACGTGGGCCAGGTCTTCGAGACGATCCTCGGTTGGGCCGGTGCCTGCCTCAATGTGCGCTTCAAGGTGACTCCTTTCGATGAGATGTATGGCAAGGAGGCCTCCCGCCACCTGGTTCATGACAAGCTCATGGAAGCCCGTGAAATCACCGGCGACAGCTGGGTCTTCACCGATGTGGGCAAACACATCGGCAAGATCCAGGTTTTTGACGGTCGCACTGGCGAGGCCTTTGACCGACCGGTCACGGTAGGACAGATCTACATGATGAAGCTGGTCCACCTGGTTGATGACAAGATCCACGCCCGCTCTACTGGTCCCTACTCCCTCGTCACCCAGCAACCCCTGGGCGGTAAAGCACAACAGGGTGGTCAGCGCTTCGGCGAGATGGAGGTGTGGGCGCTTGAAGCCTTCGGTGCGGCCTACACACTCCAGGAGTTGCTCACGGTCAAGTCCGACGACATGACCGGACGCAACGAGGCCCTCAATGCCATCGTCAAGGGCAAGGCAATTCCCCGCCCCGGCATCCCGGAATCCTTCAAAGTGCTGGTGCGCGAGTTGCAATCCCTGGGACTCGACGTGTCGGTTCACAAGATCGAGACGCAGCTCGACGGTTCCTCACGCGATGTCGAGGTAGACCTGATGGCCGATGTCAGCAACGGTCGGCGCACACCCTCGCGCCCGACCTACGAACAGTCATCGGACATGCGCGAGCTGGAGTTGTCCGAGGATTAATTAAATCGCCACCCAACTGAAAAAGCCGGGGAAGAATATTGTCTCCCCCGGCTTTTTTGCAGTGGTTGAGTGTGCTACTGGAGAATGCAATTACAACAGGGCGACCGGTTCTTGTGCTCAAAACCGTAAACCGGTTTGGTACAGAGCATGTGCCACAATTGTCATTGTCGTTCAAGCAGTCTTCATGGAAGCCACGCCCGCAGAATCCACAAGTGTGCAGCCCGTTATCGAACTGCGCAAGGTCTCTAAATCTTTCGGCGATCAGCATATTCTCGATCAGGTGGATCTTAAACTTTTCAGCGGGGAGGCGCTGGTGCTAGTTGGTCCCTCCGGGACCGGAAAATCAACCATCCTGCGCATCGTCTGCGGTTTGCTTGAGCCCGATTCGGGTGAGGTGCTGGTTGGAGGGCAACCAGCAGGCGAATTATTAACCGATGGGGAGTCTCCGGTACGGCTGAGCATGGTTTTTCAGCAGTCAGCCCTGTTTGACTCCCTCACGGTGGAGGAAAACATCGGGTTCTCGCTATTCGAGCATTCGCGCCTATCCCGTGACGAGATCCGCGACCTGGTCCGGCAGAAGCTCGAACTGGTAGGTCTGAGCCCGGATCTAGCCAAACAAATGCCCGCTGAGCTTTCCGGCGGCCAGCGCAAGCGCGTCAGTTTTGCACGTGCCATTATGGATGATCCGAAGCACAAAGAGCAGGGCTCTCAGGTCCTGCTGTACGATGAGCCGACAGCTGGTCTCGACCCGATTGCCTCCACACTGATAGAAGACCTGATCCGTGAACTCAAGCAGCAAAAGAGCTGTAGCAGCTATGTGGTTGTCAGCCACCAGGGCACTACGATCCGGCGTACGGCAGATCGGGTCATCATGCTCTACCAGGGCCAGATTCAGTGGGAAGGTACAGTAGATGCAATCGATGCCAGTGAGGATCCCTACGTAAGGCAATTTTTTGACGGCAAGACTGAAGGACCAATCCAGTAGTCATCGACGGCGAGGAGTGCATTTATGAACAGACGAGGGGTCCGGGAAGGACTGGTGGGACTTTTAATCTTGGTCGGGCTGGGCATCTTCGTAGGTTTATTCCTCTGGCTGAGTGGCGGTCTCAACCAGGGTGGCTACCGCTTCTCGGTTAGCTTTCGGGATGCTAATGGCTTGAGTGTCGGTGCACCAGTCCGGTTGCGGGGAGTGCGTATCGGTCAGGTCGAGACGGTTGTTCCAAAGACTACCAATGTCCAGACTCGGGTACTGATCGATCGCGAGGGTGTCATCATCCCGAAGAGTTCAGACTTCACTATCTCAACGAGTGGGTTGATAGGCGAGACATTTATCGAAATCTTCCCGTCTCAGACAGCCAACCCGCCCGAGATTGAGACGGCTCAACTCATCGAGCGTTGCCAGCAGCCAGGTAATGCATCCGTTAGTCAGGTCATTTGTCCTGACGCAAAAGTTTCAGGCCGTAGCCTGCCCCGTTTTCAAGAGCTGGTGTTGACGGTTGACCGTCTGGCGCAGAGCCTTGATGAGCAGTTCTTCAGGGATTTTCAGACGACTGCACGTAAGTTTGGGTCGACTGCTGACGACTTGGGTGTGCTTGCCCGTAAAGTGTCTAAGACCACGGATGTTTTGACGGTAACAGTCCAGAAAGCCGGCGATGACATTGATTCCCTGGGCAAAGTCGCCCGTTCACTCGACAAGACTGTGACAGACCTTGATGTAGTCCTGGTTGAAAACCGCAGGGCAATCAACACAACCCTGGCCAATCTCGAAGTGGCAAGCGGCGATTTCCAGGCCGTCTCAACCCAGTTGCGGGCTTCTCTGCGTGAACAGGATCTTACACAACTGATCAAAAATGCAAATGAGGCCGTTTTCAATGTCCGGCAATTGACCACAGTGCTTGCTGACCCCGGCACAGTTGACTCGCTGCGCGAGACCATCGACTCGGCCCGTACGACACTCAACAATGTTCAGAAAGTCACTGCGGATGTAGAGGAATTGACCGGGGACGCTAAATTTCGTCAGAATCTCCGCCGCCTGATCGACGGTCTGGGGAACCTCGTATCGGATGGTTCAGGCAATTCTGCCGTCCAGCCGGCTGTCTTTACCCCGGCCCAGCCACCCCTTGTACCTGCCACCGACAACTGACGCAGTCGGCTATGACACTATCAACGGGTTTCAATTGGCAAATTGTGAGGCTTGACACTATCGCTCGACGCCATAGCCGGGAATAATGGCCCCATGCGCCTGTATTGTCTGTTACTCGTCCTTCTGCTTCTCTCGAGCAGACCGCTCCGGGCAGAGTGGTCTTTGCTCCTGGATGTGACTA
>JACMIX010000264.1 GCA_014380935.1 Gloeobacterales cyanobacterium ES-bin-141
GGTTTCTCGCCTGACCACAACACGCTCGCCGTTGTCTCCGTGGGCTCTAATTCGGTCACGTTCATCGACACACAGACCAACCAGGTCAAGCACGTGACCTACCTTGGTCGCGCTCCCCACGAAGCTTTCTTTACCCCTGATGGCAACGAGATCTGGGTGAGCGTGCGCGGTGAAGATTACCTCTCAGTGCTGGACAGCCGTACCTATCGAGAAAAGCGGCGCATTCCCGTGATGAACGGCCCTGGCATGACTATCTTCCGCCCCGATGGTAAGTACGGGTTTGTGTGTTCGAGTTTCACAGACTAGACAAACGTGATCGATGTACGCAACTACGAAGTGGTTGCGACGGTCAAGCAGGCTTCGCCGTTCTGTCCAAACCTGGCTGCCACACCGGATGGCAAACAGGTCTGGCTGACGTTGAAGGACGTCGGTAAGACGCAGGTCCTGAATGCGGAGCCGCCCTTTAATGTCCTCGCCATACTCGACACCGGGCCTATCACCAACCACGTCAACTTTGTGCGTAACGCGGCAGGTCAGTTCGCATACGTGACGATTGGTGGGGAGAATGTCGTTAAAGTCTTCACGACCACCAACGAGCCGAAACTGATTTCTACCATACCGGTCGGGGATCTCCCCCACGGTCTCTGGCCCTCAGCGGATGGTACACGCATTTACGTAGCCCTGGAGAACGCCAATGGTGTCGATGTCATCGATACTCTCAAGAATGCACGTGTCGCAACCATGCCCAGTGGCCAGTCTCCACAAGCACTGGTCTACGTCCCGGGTGCAGTTGCTAAGACAGACGGACAGGCAAACCTCGAGCCGCTTGGCGATTCTGGTCGCGCTGTGCACCTGAGCATGGGGTCACCGGGTTCGATTCGTCCGGCTACCACCGTCAGTGTTCATAACCAGGGGTTGATCGATCTGGTGGAGGCTGCGGTCACCGGATTGGAGCCAAAGAGTACTTACCAACTGGCACTTTCGGAGAGGCTCACCCAACCCTATGGGAAACTTCTGCCCCTGGCAACGTTCCAGACCAATCCTGCCGGGGCCGCGGTCGTGGTAACGCTCGGGCCGATCAAGCAGGTGATCGAGGGGGATACCACCCTGCCACCCAGCCGTTACCTGGTCATTGTGCCACTGAAGGACGGTGTTGCGGGTTTACCCGTGCAGGTACAGACGCAAGCAGCAAACTGAGATGCCACCGGGGATGGCTTGTAGCCGATCCCCGGTGGCGCAATTCAACCAGCACTCACAAACCGACCTTCGATGCACTCAGGGAGCGGGAGTAAGGTCCTGTCCGTTCGCCACGGAGCTGATCCCGACTACCTGGCGGACGCTGCCGGTACGTCCGGCGTTGTCGGTGACGCGTGCGGTGACGGTGACCGTGTCCTGACCTGTGGGCAGCTCGAGCGAGCCACCCACCACCCAGTCCGCTGTCGTGAGTACAGCAGCACCGTCGCGCTCACTGCCTGCAATGTTGAAGATCGGAGCCAGATTGGCACCCGCTGGGACCAGGTTCCCGTTTGGTTGGCGCAAGGGGACATCAAAGGTCACCGTGAGCCCCGGATAGTTGCGATTCGGACCGCCGGTAGGATTGACCGCCGGATTTTGAATTTGCTCTCCGTCGAGAATGACTCCCTCTGTAACGCCGATCCCGGCCCCGGTCCGGTCAAGGGCCGTGACCTGAATAAAGAACAGGGAGCCCGCGGGTGGAACTGGTGTACCTGCCGGTCCTACCGCTACCCGTGTTGGCACCCGTGGGGCAATCATGGTCACTTCCGGGCCGTCCGGATCATCCTGGCCATCGCCGCCAACTTCCGTAGGTGGCGGTGTGAGAGCCTGACCGGAGGCAACACCGTCTTGCAACACCTGAAACGTCACCCGATCAAGCCCGACCCGCCCGGCGTCATCAACCACCGCAGTTGTGATGGTGAATTGCTTGGTGTCGGGGGGAAGGGATTCGAGGACGTGCCAGCCCGCCCAGATAGTGACGCCCGGTCCGGGTGTATCATCTGTTCCGGCAACATTGAAAAGAGCGGCCAGGTTAGTATTTTTGGCAATAATGCCTCCATCCGGCTTGATCAAATCTGTGTCAAAGAATACGTACAACCCGGGAAAATTAGGGTTCACCTTACCAAGCAAGTCGGTATTGCGTATATCGATTGCCTCATTGACACTCACAGGAACCTGATTACGGGTAGTAACCTCGATATTTATTGCAAATCCCGTGCCATTCTGACTACCAGCATTTACACGGCCCTCTCCGGGAGCAATGAGTGAATCCGCTAGAGGTGAAACGATGCGCACGATGGGTGCCAGGTTGCCTTTGTTGTTCTTGAGACGCAAAACATCTCTCAATGCTGGGGGACTGTCCGGGGAAGCTTGAGCAATTGCCGGAAGGTCTCCCACGGTCAAGCTAAGTAACACAGAACATACAGGGATTAAAGACTTGAAGAGTGACATAAGCCGATATCTCACCTTAAGTTGTCAATCTCATACTCGCGAATAGATGTTAAAAAACTGTCAACTTTCGGCCAGAGAGATATTACAAAAAGAAGATTTTTTGAGTATTAGTTTCAGATAGCTAAGATTATTTTTATTTTCTTTGAAATTAAAAGTTTCCTAACAATTATCTTGTAAAGCAGTCAGTATCAAACAAATACCACCTGCCCGGACAAATCGGCACTTACCTCACCAATTGGCCAGACGCTTTCTCCCCTTTCGGCAAGGAATTGCCTGAGCGAGTCTGCCTGCTCGGGAGGACAAACCACCACCAGGCCCAGGCCCAGGTTAAAAGTCTTCTCCATCTCCGGTTGCTCGAGCGGTCCCTGTTGCGCAAGCCACTCAAAAATCGGGGGCACTGGCCAGCTGGCCCGTACCAGCCGGGCAGCCAACCCACCAAGGCCCCTGGGAATGTTCTCTACCAGCCCGCCACCTGTGATGTGGGCAATTCCTTTGAGATCAAAGCCCGCCCGGATGGCGGCCAGGATCGCTTTGACATAGATGCGGGTGGGTGTAAGCAGAGTAGTGCCCAGATCGCAGGCAAAGCCTGGCGGTGTGGTTGCCAAATCAAGTCCGCGCTCATCGACAAGACGGCGAATCAGGCTGAAGCCGTTGCTATGTACACCACTACTGGCCAGTCCGAGCAAGGCATCCCCAGACCTGACCCGGCTGCCGTCAATGATTGCCTCCCGTTCGACCACACCAACGCAAAACCCGGCCACATCATACTCGCCGGGCGCATAAAAACCCGGCATTTCGGCTGTCTCGCCACCAATAAGCGCGCAACCGGCCTCCAGGCACCCGGTAGCAATCCCCTCGACCACTTGCGCCATCTGCTCGGGCAAAAGTTTGCCCGTCGCCAGGTAATCGAGGAAAAATAACGGCTCCGCTCCCTGGGCCAGCACATCGTTCGCGCACATGGCCACACAATCGATGCCGATTGTGTCATGGCGGTTCAGGGCAAAGGCCAATTTGAGTTTGGTTCCAACCCCATCAGTTCCCGCCACAAGCACCGGTTCACGGTAACCGGTCGGCAAGGCGAACAGTCCTCCAAAGCCACCAAGACCAGTAAGAACACCGGGCCGCCTGGTGCGCTCGACACTATGGCGGATGCGCTTCACAAGTGCGTAGCCCGCTTCAATGTCTACACCGGAGGACTTGTAATCCATCAAGAGCATTCCCGGCACGCCTTCTGAACTTTAACACCAGTACTCGTGCGGTAGTTTCAGTATCTCTACCCTGGGGCCGATGAACACGTGCGTGGATTTCTACAAGCCCAAAACCCTTGTCAAGCCCCATCAGCGCTGTCCTGGCAAGCCTCTCGAGTAGATCGGGCTGAGAACTGTGGTATGGTAGCCCGGACGAACAGTGGGGAGTCAAAAGTGGTCGATTCCATCAAGAGCCTCATTGTTGCGCTCTTTTGCGTGGCAATGCTCACAATTACAAGTCAGAACGTCGTTAGGGGCGCTCCGGCAGCCCCGGGCAATACCGAGGGCTCGGGAATTCAACCTGGTCCTCAACAACCCTCCGACTTCTCCGGGTTTCAAGAAATACCGCTGAAACTCGGGGGCCGTTCTCAAACGGATATTCTCCATACGGTGGCACGCATCGAGAATATGCCCGAGTACCAGACGACAGTCGTCTATCTGGGCGAACTGCCCTTGCTCTCCGTCCTGGCTTCAATGGAGACATCCGGCCTTGAGAGAGCAAGCCGCATCGCGGCAGATGTGAACCGTCTCAGCCGCGAACATACCCCGGCCGAAACCATTCAGATCGAGTACGATGGCGAGTTCTACAGCATTACTGCTGGTGAGGATGTCCTGCTAACTATTGATCAGGAGATCAGCCTCAGCCGTACAGAGCGACCCTCCGATGCCGCGATTGCTTTGCAGGTGGCCAATCGCCTCAGACGTACGCTTGGCAATGCGGTTGATCTTGATGATGTACCAACTGCGCTCGAGCGGCTCGGGAAATCGGTCACCAAGACAACCTTGAAGCTGAGTACTACAGTTAATGGGGTCTTTCAAGGCATCGCTTCGTGGTACGGTGCTGCCTTCGCCAACCGCAAGACGGCAAGCGGCGCGCTCTTTCGCCCTGAGCACATGACAGCCGCACACCGCGCTCTACCTTTCGGGACGGTGCTGCGCGTCACCAACCTCACCAATGGTAAGCAGGTGACGGTCAAGGTCTCAGACCGCGGGCCTTTCATTCCCGGTCGGATCCTGGATCTTTCACGAGGTGCAGCCCGCGCTCTGGGAATGATGAGTCTGGGCGTCGCCCAGGTCAAAGTCGAAGTCCTCAAACTCAAATAAGCGCTTCAGTTTCTACAAGACCCGACCCTCGCGGCCGGGTCTTTTTTTAGTTCGCGACACTTAGCTAAAAGATGCCTGCGTCCGCTCATAGTTCCTCAAGAAGGTCGGATGCATCCCACCCTGGATATGATTCCAGAACAGCGGGCGCAGACCAGAGGAAACGCCCAAGTGCTCCATGGAGCGCTCAAGTAGTGACAACTGGCGATTTTTTGCCTCAATCCGACAACGGCGCATCAAAACTCGTGCCTGCTGCTGTAAATTCCTTTCCATTCCATGCCTCCTAATATTTATCAGTTGCAAGTGTAAACAGCGCCTATTCGCGCCAGCTCAAAAATTATGTCACGTATCCATAGTTTAGCAGAAAATTCTGTAGCCAAAGTTACGAAACACATCTCGGAATTATCTGGTGCCCGGAGGCCGGGGCTGATAGTCCCGGCAGGTATTGGTCTCCGGTCCCTGGGGGTGAATCGCACAGACAATGAAAGGAGAGCAGGCGCAGTTGAGGCAACCGGTGCAAACAGGCGCGAAACCCGGGGCAAGAGCGGGCAGGAAACGGTCACGAGCCATACGCCAGGAGCGCTCTCCAGTCCTCAACACAGCAAAGCGGCGTCGAGACCTGTGCTCTTGAAGAGCACGTAATATCAGGTGTTGGCAGAGTTGGGCCAGTGATGGAGCAGACATGGCCATGCAGATTGCACTACGGGTATTGTACCCAGACCTGTTGGGTCAGTCTGTAAGTGGAGGTGCATTTGAGCAAAGCACCAGCCACTCAAAACGCACTTCGAGCAAGTAGCCACCGGCCAGGGGTGCTGTGCGTGTGCGGTTTGGAGCCGTAAGGCAGGCTATCGCCTGCTCAACCTGCTCAAAGCCCGGGTGCCTATCCAACAACCCACCAAGCCAGGTACGAACGACCCGACGTTGGAGAGCGAGCGGAGCCCGGGCAAGCACGTACCGCTCAAGCCGTTCCCCACGAACGACTTGAGCCGCGAGCCGCTCCGTCTCGGCCTCGAGATAACTGATTTCGGCTGAAAGTACCTGGGCTGTGCGAGCAAGGGTCTGCTCGACCCGGGGATTGAAGTGGCGCTCCAGGTACGGTAGCAACTCGAGCCGGATA
>JACMIX010000265.1 GCA_014380935.1 Gloeobacterales cyanobacterium ES-bin-141
GGCAGCTACGGCACCGAGCGACGAGGTCGTTAAATTCTACGGGAAGGGTCGTTCTGTGATAACTGTTTCCGTAAGATGCCGTTGCAGTTCCTTGTGAAAAAACTCGTAACCACCCTAAAAATCAGTAACCAGTAAATCTATCGACACAAGCTTATCTAGAAACTTGTCGTGTCGAAGCGGAAACGAGCCCGTCACATGCAGAATCACTCTAAGCAGTAAATGTTTAATTGAATTAGCTCCTCCACCTGCAAGAGCCATCGTCGTACCAAGAACCAGCGCGTAGCCAATAAAAGTGGTACTGGCTACCACAAGGAGACCCCTCGCTAGAAGCGTGTAGAACGTAAGATTGAGTAACCAGCTCAATACGGCGAAGAGTCCCCACCAGATGACAGCTAGTGGTACGCACATGAGTACGCCGGTCACAAAAAATAGCCCGACACCAGGCGCCGCCTGAAGGTAGGTAGTAGGCTTCTTATCTCCTACTCGCGTATCCTGACGAGGTCTCAGCGTTGCTTCTGCAAAGAAGATCCACGCCTATGCCCCCCAAATCCCTATGGCGGTCAACACACCCACGCAAAGGGCGACACCTGCCGTTTCCATTAGTGCCGCAAACACCCCAATAGTAAAACCAAATGCTATTGAAAGCGTAGTTGCTGATTTCCATGACCTGTACACTGCTTCTAGACCACGCCTTGGTACGAAATCCCAGCCCACGACGGGCGCAACCGGGTGACGAATAGCTCTCGAGAGATTTCTGCTGTAGCGCATATAACTTGCGTAGCACGGCAACTTACGAAGTAGTCGCCTTATCTGTCTTGCAGTTCTTCCGCTCGACACTACCAACAGTGAGAAACATCCATGCCCAACCAGAAGTAAAGTAAAAACAAATCCTAGCGCAAGCAACTCTAGCTTTCCTCCACTTATCCACAAATAGAGTGGTGAAAACAACAGGAGCACAGAGGCAGTGGTCAGTAAGTGATAGAGGCACAACTGTTTGACCGACAACCAGCTAGGTTGAACATCCTCTGCGAAGAAGTTGTGAAATTCAACCATCTTGCTTCCAAGCCAAGCCAGTTTGCGGATGGCGTCGTCCCACTGTCGTGGATCGTTTAGTTTATCTTGAACAAGAGCAACACCTGTTCCCCTCCACGGTCCTCGTCGTTGAACTCTTGCATGCTCTAGATAAGCATTCCACAGACGTGAGCGGCATTCTTCAGGGGATAGGCTCTGCGGTAGTTGCACTGATTGCGCATCTTTGTATACTTCCATCATCAGCCTGAGCATTAGTAGCTCGGTCGCCAACCCTCTATAAATGGCGTTACTACTCACTACGCTTCTGAGAGCTTTGTACCCGTCGACTGCTGAGAGATAAGAGTCTACCTGCTCCGGAGTTGGCACGGCAAGGGTAATCGCCTCGCTGAATATGTCTTCGGCGAGTGCCGGCAGCACAAGTTTTAGTTGCTTCCGGCAGCAAACGATAATCTTTACATTTGGAAATTGCTCTCGCCTAAACCTGTCGAGGGCGTTGAGGCAGTGAAGGCGTTGCTGTGGAGGTACTTCATCGAGTCCGTCTAGAAGCAGGCTTACTTGATTAAGAGACAAGGCTTCGACAAGATAACCCCTTGAAAGGCTATAGCGGTGCTCAGCCAGACGCGACAGCCAGTGTAGAAAATCAGAATCAACTGACCACTTTGCCGTTGCAGGGTTGTGCGGGTCGCGGTGCGCCAGATGGAGTACCAGTGGGACCGCAATCGTAGAGCCTGGAAGAGTTGTCAGTGCATAGCTTGCGACCCTGTTCCCGAGCGCAAGGAGTGCAGAAGTTTTTCCGCAGCCCTTGTTCCCCCAAATAAGCAACCTCCTCCCACAACCCAATTCCTCATACAGGGCGAACAGAGCGTCCAGATCGCACCCATCCATTGATGGTGTCAAAAGTTCACCGTCCGAGATGCATGCTTTGTAAAACCTCAACTCAAATTCGGGAACATCGCAGATAAAGTGCCTTGCCCGATCTCCTTTAAAGTAACGACGGACCCCATTGCAGACTGTTAGCCTGTCGCTGTGGTGCTTCTCAGCACCGCCTTGTGCGCCGTTATGCCCCTCTGCCTTCGCGCCTGTTGATGGTAGAGGGGCTACCGAGGGCGGATAAGTTTCTCCAGTTCCTCCTGCACTTTCACCAATCCGGGTCCCCCCGGTCCCTGTGCCCAGGCAATCAAAGCGTTCACCCGCTCTCCGTGCGGGGCGCTCAGGCCGGGCATCACTTCGGGCGGCACTTGCAAAATTAGGCTCAAGGTTCCTAACTGCGGGGGCACCAGGCGATTGAGTGTATTGAGCAAGGCTGACAAGTCCGTCCGGGCCGCATCTTGCATTTGCATTACCTCATCCGTGTGAATCACATTGCCGCTGCCACCGCTGGAAGGGATGGCCGCAGTGGTGTCTGCGGTCTCCTTTACCGAAGTCGCCTCTGCAGTAAATAGCTCCGATACGAATCGCCGTATGCGGGTGTAGAGCAAGCCCGTGCGTTGTGGCCGACTGATGGTGATATGGTCATCGTCCATCGGCACGGCGGCCACCCCCGGTAGACCCGGATCGCTACTGGTCGCATCGACTACTGTGACGGCTATAAGCCGACCTACCCAGTCCTTGCCGGCGGCAGTTTTCTGGTTCTCGCGGTAGACCTGGGTCTCGATACCCAGCTTTGCGACGTTATTGCGGTACCAGGTGTTGAGATCGCGCAGCCGCGGTTCCTGGGTACGCAGTTCAGCAACGCTGACACCGGGCAAGAGAAATTTCAAGTAGGTGGCGAAATCCGCGAGGTTCGACCCGGAGTGGGGAGTGGCTAAAAACACCACCCCGCGCGTGTGGCGCACGAGTGCCGCTCCTTCCGCCACGCTGTTGTCAGCTCCTTTGCGGAGCATTTCTTTGACCAGGAGCCCACCTAAACTATGGGCGACGAACACGACCGGCCTTTTGCTGCCGACGCCGCTGTTCTCAAGCAAGATCAAGGCATTGATGGCCCGATCGGCCAGAGGCATAGTAGAGCTTTGCCAGGCAAAGGCACCCACCGGATAGCCAATCGCCCAAACCCCGATATCGGGTAGATCCTCACAGAGCCAGGCAGGCCAGAACTCGTCCGGTTTTCCTGGCGGTTGCCAACTCGCCTGGGCATCGCCATTCAGCCCATGCACAAAAACAACATCTCCCTGCCGATCGGGGTTACCGGTCCCGCCAATCGTTGCCAGTTCGCTCATAGGGTTGCCGCTCTCAATACCCTGCTTGCAGTGTGCGATGGGTAGAAGCATACACAGAATACAGCCCGACCGGCCCGTCAGGTCTCACCGGATACCCAGAGCAACCCGTTCAGATTGAAAAAACTTTGCAAAGCTTCGAAACGGAGCTATTGCTTGACTTCCGCTGCGGCAGTGCGGGAATCCGATGGAAGTGTCCCGCTTTCGCGGCTATAGCGTTCCAGTTTGACCTTGCTAGCTGCCAGAACTTCGGAGGGGCTGGCCACCCGCCAATCCAGACCTCGCTCACCCTGCACGGCCTGTCGCTCGATATTGCTGTGGTTCGTGGCCATAGCCTGTACTCCTGGCGGGAGAAAAACTGCTGTAAGCCCATGCTGGCTTTCTACCTAAAGCTAGCACGGGAGAGGACAAAAGCCTTATGGGCTTCACAGACTAGCGGTGCCGCCGCCTGCTGAGCGATACGTAACCATTCAGGATGGTAAGCCCGCCGGAAATCCCCATCCCTGGCCGGGTTGACGTTGACATTGATGATCGCAGGCACCCGCTTCTGACCGCGTCTGACCTCAATCGCAAAAGGAAGGGAGACGAATACCGCCTGCTGGAAACGCTGACTCAGATACTCTGTCCATCTGGGATAGGAGTCCTGCGGGACATCATCGCCCAGAGGTGGCAGATCATCGATGAAGACTGCCGAGGCCCTGGCCTTGTAGTAGGCGGTGGCAGCCCCGGCCGAGGGGTTACGGCCGGTGAGGAGCAGTGGAATCCAGAATCCCAGGTACTCGGGTACGTCGTCGGTTTCTGCCACCACCGCAAGACAACGGTTGTACTTTTCACGCTCTCCCCACAAGGCTCCGGCATCTGCCATGTTCTTCTGGGGTCGTGCAGAGGAAAAGAGGGCCGAATCCAGAAATTCGGGTCCCACGGGCAGCATCAGGTTTGCCTGGAATTCGCAATCCCCCGGTTGCGTGCTCAGGGTTCGACAGACAATCTGCCCCACCGCCACCATCGCCTGTGTGAGGGTCTCGGCCGAGACGCGCCCGACCGCATTGAGAGCTTGCTCGCGGCTCAACGGTGAAGCGCTGTCGCAGTAATCCATCAGCCCCGTGAACAGCGAATAGTTGAGGCTCGTACCCGTGGTGGACAGATCCGCAGTCAACTCAGCCAGGGTTGAAATCCTGTACTCCAGAAGTGCACAGCGCCTGAGAACCCAGGGCCTGAGGCGCGGATGGTCCTCTTCGATATCCGCACAGGTCTCGCACAGTTTGCGGACGAAGAGGCCCGGTTCCATTTCGACCAGTCCCGCGTCTTCCTGAATTTTTTCAAGCCGTTCGAGGGTGCTTTCAGGCCTCAGCCATCGCCAAGCCGCGAAGACCAGGCGTTCTGCGGATTCCTGATGAGCCGCCCTGCTTTTTCGAGGAGCATGAGCCACCAGATAGCCCCGGATCTGATCTAAAGCATGAGTATTGAAAGGGGTTCCTTCCCGCACCGTGGTCGTATTTGGTGCAGTGCCGCCATCTTCTCGTTCACTGTGGCCAGGGGTGCGCCCGATGCGTTCGAGTTCCTCAGCCAGTCGTTCGATTCCCGGTCCCCCAGGTGATTGGACCCAGCCAATGAGGGCATGCACCCGGTCTCCAGGAATCGCCGTCGGGGGTGGCGAGAGGTGGTTTGGTACCTGGAGTAATGTCAGCAGATCATTCATCTGCTGAGGGCTCAGACGGTTGAGTTGTTCGAGCAGCTCGCCCACGCTTCTATCTACTATTGCTGGGGAACAGGTGGGAAAATCCTACACCTCGGACACAGGATACTCGTTTTAGAGCTTTTCTCAATAGGCGGTCACGAGCAATCCAAACAAGCCTTTAAAAAAGCCCGAGTTGAAGGCGGGCGGCCTCGGGCATGCGGTCCATCGTCCAGGCCGGTTCCCAGACCAGTTCCACCTGGGCGCTCACGACGCCAGGGACGGCGCGGATCGCAGTTTCCACTTCGCCGGGGAAAGTCTCGGCTACCGGACAGCCGGGTGCTGTCAGGGTCATATCAACCGCCACGTGACCGGCCACGACACTCACCTCGTAGACTAGCCCCAGGTCGTAGATATTGACCGGAATCTCGGGGTCGTAGACGGTCTTGAGTGCCTCGATGACCTGGGCTTTCAGTTCAGTGTCCATTTCTACTCCGTGCTGACGGGTTGGCCCTTCTGGTGGAGGGCGGCGTGCAGGGTGTGCCAGGCGAGGGTAGCGCACTTAACCCGGACCGGGAACTCGCGCACACCGGCTAGCACTTCGAGCTTGCCAAGGCCGGCCATGATAGGCTCCTCGTCGGCGGTGAGCAGGTCGTGAAAACGGTGGAACAAGGCTTCCGCTTCGGCCAGGGTCTTGCCCTTCAAGACCTCGGTCATCAGGGAAGCGGAGGCCGTCGAAATGGCACAGCC
>JACMIX010000266.1 GCA_014380935.1 Gloeobacterales cyanobacterium ES-bin-141
CCACTTGTCACCGACCCGATTATTACGGCAACCAGTCTCGCCTTTGCCTACGGTGTCCTTACCGGGCAGACGACGATGGGTACAGCGTTTGTGACCGGGGTCCGCACCTGGCCGTTGCTAGTCATGACCAGCGCCCTCACGGTTCTAGGCGCGATGGTCCCGACAGGCTGGCTGTTTGCGCTTGCGTATGGTCACTTTGCTCAGGCTTTCAACGGCGGTGAAGGCTTTCTCATGATTGCCTTGCCCTTCGCTGCGATGCTCGCCCTGGCTGTACCGGGCATCTATATCGGCGTACGCCTGTTCGCTGCGGTGCCGATTCTCTTTGTCGAGCGCCACACGCCCTTCTCGGCTATTCGCCGCAGTTGGATCTTGCTCAAGGGACAGTGGTGGTCAACCGCACTTGCGTTCGTGCCCCTGGGAGCCATGTTGCTCATACTAGGAGCTCTGCTAAGCCTGGTACTCGTGGGTAGCCCATTTGCGGATTTGCTGCTGCCCAGTCGCCCTGCCTGGTCCGGCGGTATCTTGGCACTCAGGATCGCGGGTCCCCTCGGTTGGACGCTTTATATGCTCTGTTGCCTGCGGCTGTTGAAGCAGGGCGCTTAAAGATCTTCAGCAGGCCGTGTGCCGACTTGAGCCAGAAGTCCGGCATCGATGCCTGCGCGCAGCGTGCAGGGGGCGTAGCCATTTTTGACCGGGATGCAAACAGTACCGGTGGACAGAATACCGTTGGTCGCCTGAACCGCAGCCTCCCACACATGGCAGGTGGTGTTGTGGGTAGTGCCCAGGCCCAGATAATGGTAAAGAACGACACCGTATTGGGTTGAAAAAAGCTTTACGTCCATGCGATTTACCTGTGGTGGAAGGTGTAAGACCAGTTTGGCGCGCCGTTGACGGGGTAAATACTATCTGACGGTTATTTGTGCTTTCGAGTGGATATCTGCCCAGCTATCTTGTGTTATCCGCTCGTCGGGTCAACGACCGGCAGGCGATGAGTGGTGGGCAGCCTGAGTATGCCATGGCCAGTCGGTGGGTTGCCAACTGATCCCCAGGGGTACAGTCCAATCCAGGGCTTCGAGAGGAATGGGATGCCGCGGATAGACCCGCCCACCAACCTCGCGCGGTTCGACCAGGACAAAAACCCTGGCCCGTCCACCACAGCGCAAACCTACGCCAAGCAAAGCCTGGGTATCGGTCAATGGTATCCATCCAGATGAACCCCCGCCTGGCGAGGCACGGAACTTTTGGGCCGGAATGAGCACGAAGACCGGATCGAAGCGCCTCTGGAAGGAACGCTTATCGAGGAGCGCACGGCTTACTGTCGGGCCAGTCGGCAAATCGAGTACCTCACTTGCCTGCCTACCCCAACTAACCTCGGCGGCACCCCTGGGTCCAACAACCGGTAGAACCGTGCGACCGGATGGCCGTGGCCATAGGACGACTTTAAGAACCGTCATGCCACCGTCGGAGGGTTCGCCGCTTTGAGCTTGGTAAGCGATTCCATCCATGAGGGGAGTGTGGACACTGGTACATGGGATCGCTGCCATCCTAGAATCTCAGGGTGCGAATCGTCAAAAATTCCCCTACACTACCGGCAGCAAATCCACCGGACTGTTTCGAGAGCTACGGATTGCCCCTAGGCTAGATCCTATGAACGCTATGAAAAAGATCCTCATCGTCCTAGGTACCCGCCCCGAGGCCGTCAAGCTCGCCCCGGTTATCCTGGCCTTTCGGGCTTTCCCCAACTGGAAGACGCAAGTTATAGTCACGGGCCAGCACCGCGAGATGCTCCACCAGACGCTCGGCTGGTTCGGCATCGAGGCGGACCGGGATTTGCAAATCATGACCCCCCAGCAGAGTCTGTCCGACATTACCTGCCGCTCCCTGCGGGGCCTTGAGGAAGGATACATCCAGGAAAAACCCGACCTGGTAATCGTTCAAGGAGACACCTCAACGACCCTCGCGGGTGCCCTGGCAGCCTTTTATCAGCAGATCCCGGTTGCGCATGTGGAGGCGGGCTTGCGCACGGGCGTTGCCGATGATCCCTTCCCCGAGGAAATGAACCGTCGTCTGACCTCGCAACTGGCAACATTGCACTTTGCCCCAACTCCCCAGGCCGTCCACAACCTGAAACATGAGGGCATCACCGAGCGGGTCTACATGACCGGCAACACAGTTATCGACGCGCTGCAGGCAATTGCCGGGCAGTCACCCACTTGCCCGGTGCCCGAACTGGACTGGGAAAACAGACGCGTCTTGCTAGTCACCGTTCACCGCCGTGAAAACTGGGGTGAACCCCTGGTGCAAATTGCCGGGGCACTGCTTGAGATCCTGGATGCCTACCCAGATACGGCGATTTTGTTGCCACTGCACAAAAACCCTACCGTGCGGGAGCCCCTGACGTTTCACCTGGGCCACCATCCACGGGTTGCCCTGTGCGAACCACTCGACTACCCGCAACTCGTGGCTGCCATGCAACGTTCCACCCTCGTGCTGACCGACTCGGGAGGGCTGCAGGAGGAGGCCCCGGCCCTCGGCAAACCCGTACTGGTCCTCAGAGAAACGACTGAGCGGCCCGAGGCGATCGCGGCGGGTGTGGCGCGCAAGGTCGGAACTGATCGAGCCGCTATTGTCGAAGCGGCTGGAGAACTACTCAGCACGCCTGAAGTTTATCGGCGCATGGCCCAGGCAGTGAATCCCTTCGGAGATGGTCAGGCAACCAAGCGTATTTTGAGCGTGGTTGTCGATTATCTGGGGTTAGACACAGAATGATTGTCCATCTGGCCGTGACCGTCTTGTGAAAGCAGAGTACACATATGCGGTATCACCCCATGGCAAATCAGGATTTTCACCAATCTCTCCCCTAGATATAGAGTCTTTTTTCAAGATACCTATTGCGAAGTAAACTTTTTTTGATACAGTTTGATTGTCTAAACTCTTCCGTCCATGCGGAATCTTTTCTGCTTACCGTGTTAGAATCACCCGAAAATTGTGGGAGTTAGTGATCAGGTCCGTCGCCTCCGCGAGGAGCTTCCCGCCCAGGTTCGATTGGTTGCTGTTTCCAAACAGGTGCCGGTCGATTTGATGCGTGAGGCATACGTGGCGGGCATCCGGGACTTCGGCGAAAGCCGTATCCAGGAAGCCAGACAAAAACTACCACAGTTGGCTGGACTCGAAGGAATTTCCTGGCACTTGATTGGCACCCTGCAAAGCAACAAAGTTCGGCCGGCCCTCGAGCTGTTCGATTGGATCCACTCCGTGGACAGTTGGAGTCTGGCTGAGCGAGTAAACATGGTGGCAGCTCAGCTGAGCCGCAGACCAAAGTTACTGCTTCAGGTCAAGCTGACACCCGATCCAGATAAATCAGGTTGGCTCGAATCCGCTTTGTGGGAAGCTCTGCCCCGCCTGGCAGCCCTTCCGCAAGTCGAGATTCGGGGGTTGATGGCGATTGCGCCCCTTGGGCTCGATCCCATACAGACGCGGGACCTGTTTGGCCGGGTGGCACAGTTGGCGGACTCCATTCGCCAGAAAGCTAGTGCTGCCGGTTGGGGGACAATCCGTATGGAAGAGTTATCGATGGGCATGTCCGGGGATTATCCCTCGGCTGTGCAGGCCGGGGCGACCATGGTTCGCCTGGGTCAGATTGTATTCGGTTCACGTCTACTGCCACTGAGGGAGAATAATCCATGAGTATCTGGTCAAAAATCAAAGAATTCGTCGGGTTCAATGATCCCCTGGACGCCTATGAAGAAGATGACTACCGAAATTTATACCAGGAAGACCAGGCAGAGGAAGGCAAGCGTCCGGTTGCAACCGCCAACGCAAACCCCACGGATGATTCTGCCGCCCAGACCCCCCGTCGCCGCTCGCGTCAGGGCAACGTAATCGGTATGCCCTCAAGTGGCTCGATCAACGAAGTCCTGGTCATCGAGCCGCGTTCCTTCGAAGAAGCGCCGCAGATCGTGCAGCACCTGCGCGACCGCAAATCGGTCATTTTGAACCTGACCCTGATGGATGCCGAGCAGGCCCAGCGCAGTGTCGATTTCGTGGCCGGTGCGACCTTCGCCATCGATGGTCATCAAGAACGGGTAGGTGAAGGGATCTTCCTGTTCACACCGAGCACCGTCTCGATTACCACCGAGATGCCCTCGCAGTTGCGCGCAGCCGGACAAACCTTCGGAGGCAACTTCCAGGTAGGTCCTGAGCAACCGCGTCGTGCCCAGGGTTAGACACACCGGCCCTAAAATCTATGCAACTCGGGATCATCGGCGGTGGCGCGATGGCTGAGGCTCTTGTGTCCGGTTTACTCACAAGTGCCACCTGCACTCCATCGCAAATTATGGTCAGTGACCCTCAACCCGACCGATGCAACCTCCTGATCGAGCGTTACGGCGTGAGGGCACTGAACGACAACCTGGCGGTTGCCGGGTGTGAGACGCTGTTGCTCGCTATCAAGCCCCAGGTTTTGGGTGAAGTGGCCAAGCAACTGACGGGTCGTATCCAGAGCACCCTGGTCATCTCCATCCTGGCTGGAATTCCGCTCTCGGCACTGATTGGGCACTTTACCGGACCTGCCGTGGTGCGAGCCATGCCCAATACTCCGGCCTTGATCGGTGCGGGGATCACAGCCTTGAGCCGCTCAGCACTAGTCAGTCCCGAACAGTTCATACGCGCCCGGACACTTTTTGAGGCTGTGGGCGAGGTTGTTGAAGTCTCGGAAACCTTGATGGATGCCGTTACTGGTCTATCTGGTTCCGGCCCCGGTTACATTGCCGTGATGGTCGAAGCATTTATTGACGGAGGCGTTGCAGCGGGTCTACCGCGCACGGTTGCGACCCAATTGTTCCTCCAGACACTTCGGGGAAGCGCTCAGATGCTCATTCAGGAAAACTTGCACCCGGCAGCTCTCAAGGACCAGGTTACCAGCCCCGGGGGCACGACCATCGCGGGGATCGGTGAACTAGAAGCGCGTAGCGTCCGTTCAGCCTGCATTGCGGCTGTGTTGGCTGCAACCGAGCGTGCGCGCACTCTTGGTCGAAGTACTGAGTGATACTCACGAG